>JAVEYV010000036.1:0-12374 GCA_034003305.1 Spirochaetia bacterium
ATACGGCCGTCCATAAAGATCAGGCACTTTCCGCAGCGGCCCTGGAGGCAATCGGAATTCAGGCTCGATAGCCGGAGTTCTTTTCTCAGTATATCCACCAGGCGATCTCCGCTTCGGGATTTTAGATGGCGCTGGATGCCGTTGACGGTGACATCGATAATCATTATCCCTCCAGAAGCCTTAGAATTTCTCCGCCCTTTAGCGGCAGCTGACGGGGATCGAGACCGAGAGCCTGGGTGAGGGCGCTGTAGAACGCCGCGGGAATTGTTATAAAGGGAAGCTCGCCGATGCCCTTGGCCGCCTGGTTTCGATCGGGCTCGATAAATTCTATGTCGATCCTGGGGAGCTCTCTCATTCTGATGCCGGAGTCGGCCAAATAGTCCTTTCTTCCTGCCGAAGCCGGGTCGAAATCGTTGGCGGTGCAGAGCGCGAGTGCGCTGAGCACCGAAGCCCTGAGCGAGGCCAGGGCTGTCTGTCTGCAGATAATCCTTCCTGCGTCGATTACCATCCATACTGCCAGGGGAATTGGCTTTCCGGTAAGTGCGTCGATCTCCACCTCAACCGCCGTGCCGCACCAGGATGCGGAATCGAAAAGCTGGGCTCCTGAAAAGAGTCCTTCCGGACTTGTCGAGGCCTTAAGCGCCCTCGTACGCGCCTTGGCGTTTATGGGCAGGCTCTCCCTGAAACGTTTTTTTTGAATGCTTCGGCAGGTTTTTTCGATGAGGTACTCTATCAGCGTCGAACCCCGGGACAGTGTAAGCGGGCCCGAGGGGAGGCTGTGGGTATTTTCCGGCAAAAGGAACTGGATATGATCTTCCTGGATTGACAGAATCTCGGCTGCGGCCTTGCGCCACATGGTCTTTAACGCCTCGGAGCCTATGGCAGCCTGGGTTTTTATGGTGAGCTTAAGCTCCCTGTCCAGGGTGGCCTCGACCGAATAGGTATTGGTGCCTGCCTGCTCCGAGAATGAACGTCCGGTCTGGTAGCCCAGGGTAAGGGCGATACCGCGAACGATACCTTCCCTGCAGCCGGGGTCCCTTTTCTTAACTAACTCGTAGCTCGCATATTTTCTAGGGTAATCGGAGATTTGCTCCAGTTCCCTGTGAATTCTGCCAAAGGGAATATCGGCGTTCAAGCCGGGGGCGCCAAAGGTTGATTGGCCTTTCTTAAGAATGTTGAGGGCTTTTATCTCCGCCGGGTGCTTTGCATATCGCTGGGCGAGGTTGTTCATATGGGCTTCTATGGCGAAAAACGCATGGGTAGCCCCTACGCCTCCCATTGCGCCCAGGGGAATCGTATTGCTGCGGATTGCATAGGCTTCGATGCGTATGGCTGGGCAGGAATAAATGCCGGTGATGGCCGACACGGCCTGGTAGACAAGTTCCGGGGCAAGGGGATTATAGGCGCCGATGTTGATGAGTATGACAATGTCCAGGGCAAGCAGTTTGCCCTGATCGTCGCTGCCCGAACGTATGCTGACAGCACTGCGGGCCTGCTTGGTGGTATGGAGAAAATCCTCCTCCCTCGTGTAGAGAATGCGCACTGGCTTGCCGCTTATCTTTGACGCTACGGCGGCCTGAGCGGCAACAATCGAGGGGTACCAGAGCCTGCCGTCCAGCGTTCTGCCCATTTCCGTTGGATACACGATGATGTCGTTTTCAGGAACCGAAAGAGCCCCGGCTAAACGGCGTCGAAGATCGTCAGGCCACTGGGTTGCGCAGTGAATCGACAGTCTGGTCTTGTCCCAGAGTGCCAGAGCTCCCATCGGCTCTCCATAATGATGGTCGAAGATGCCGTTTCTGTAGACCTCTTTGAGCTCCGTTGCAGCGGCGGCGAACATTTTATCCAGATTGCCGTATTCCGCGCTATGATGATAGGCGATCTGGGAGGATGAAAAACTTTCCCACTCCTGCTCGGGTTCCTCCTCTTCGCACTCTACCCGGGTCGAGGCTGCCAGCTCGTCGCAGATCCCCGGATCCGGTCCAAGGATAAGGCCAAGGGCTTCTCCGCGGTAGGAAATCTGCTCGGAGGCGAAAAGCGGAATACCCTCCTTAAAACAAGAGGAGAGAGAGTGCCGAGCCAGATCTTCCGCCAGGATCATGGAAAAACCCTTCGGCAGGGTATCGATAAAAACCTTGGCCTGCTTTCCTCGATGATAGGGGGAGCGTATGGTCGACGCATAGAGCAACTCGGGCGGCTCGAGGTCGCCAAGAAGCGGTAGGGTATCCTTCAGCGCTGTAGCGTTCGTTCTATCCCTCCTTAATCGATTCGAGGACTTCGAAGGAAAGGTCGAACGATATCGGTGAATCGTTCATCTCAAGCCTTACCTTTGCCCGTTTCTTCCGCCTGTCCACCTTAATGATCCTGCCCTCCAATCCCATCATCGGACCCTGGATAACCTTAATGCGATTGTTCTCGTCGAAGGAGACCAAAGAACTACCTATTTCACCACCGAAGGCTACAAGCTGCTTTATGATCGAAGCATCCCGTTCGCCTAAGGCTTTGATATTGTCAGTCCCGGGGAGCACTCGAATAAAGTACTTTGTTTTTCTGAGATTGCTCAGCAGCTCGGCCGATATCGAGTCTTCTGGGTACTGGAAAAATAAATAACCCGGGAAAAGGCAGGTGGTCACCATCGTGGGTTTTCCCTTTTTCCGAGAGCGTATTTTCTTTTTAATATTGTAAAGAACCTGTTCGGGCCTTTGTTTTGAGAAAAACGCTATATACGCATCTTCCCGGCCGGACACGACCTGGATCGCGAAAAAACTCATCAAATACCCCACCTGGTCACACTGGGATGAAAAAGCATTGTAAAACCTGGAAGGAGCTTTGGCAACCAAGGCACAGGCATCCTGAAGATAAAGCCCCAAACTATTCTGCCCGGCCTCAAGCTTCCGGCAAGGATAAGGACACTATCGACAGGTCCCGCGGATGCTAATATTATCAGTTCATGGCCAGTAATCCTTCCCGGGACAATACCGAAGCGAGAATAAAAATCCTCCAAGCGGCAATAAAGACCCATCAGAATCTCTATTACAACCATCAGCCGACCCTGAGCGACGAGGAGTTCGATGCCCTCTGGGCGGAGCTGGAGGATCTCGACCCGGACAATCCCTTGCTGGGCAAGGTGGGGGAAGATCTGGCCGACGGCTGGCCTAAGATCAGGCACATAATGCCGATGGGAAGCCAGGCCAAGGCCAGCGATCCCGAGAGCTTCGCGGCCTGGGCGGAAAAAGCAAACCTGTCGTCCTATGTTGTTCAGTATAAGCTGGACGGAGCGAGTATCGAGCTCCAGTACCAGGAAGGGCGATTCGTGCGGGCGGTAACTCGGGGCGACGGGAGCATCGGCGACGATATCAGCCCCAATGCCCGCCGCATGAAAGGGATCCTTCCGAGCCTCCCCGAATCCTTTTCCGGCGCCGTGAGGGGCGAGGTCCTCATGGCTAAGAATATTCACGCGCAGAAGTATCCAGACAAGGCTAACTGCAGAAATGCGGCGAACGGGATAATGAAACGAAAAGACGGCCTGGGAAGCGAAGACCTCGTCGTCATCTGTTACGACGCCCTCGGAAGCCTGCCCTCCACCGGGGGACGCTTTTTATTTTCTGACGGCGAAACGATGAGCCCGATGGTAGTTTCCCCTTTTAAGGACGAGCTGGAAAAGATCGGCTGGCTGTCCAGAATGGGGTTTATCACGGTACATACCGAGCTTTTTACCAGTGTCGAGGAGCTCATCGAATACAGGGCCAAGGTGATGGCCCTTCGGCCCGAGCTCGAGTTCGATATTGACGGCCTGGTGGTCAAAGACAGGATCATCGACACCGAGGACGCTGCCAAAACCCGACCGGAAAAGCAAATCGCCTTTAAATTCAACCCGGAGGAGGCGGTAACACGGCTTAAGGCCGTAGAGTGGAGCGAAACCGGGGCTTCATATACCCCCATCGGCATTGTCGAACCCGTTAGACTGGCCGGCACAACCGTACAGAGAGCCAATCTCAACAACCCCGGAATGATCCGCAAGATGGGCTTGAAAATTGGATCCATGGTCGTCATTACCAAACGGGGCGAAATAATTCCTAAAATTGAAGCCCTGGTGGAAAATCCTCCCCATGCTGAGGAAATCCTCCAGCCCGATACCTGCGAATCCTGCGGCAGCAAGCTTGTGGACGCTGATACCAGGCTTTACTGCCCCAACGAGCTCTGCCCTAAAAAAGAACTGCATAGGCTGGAAAAATGGCTTACCGTCCTCGACATCCGCGAATTTGGACCGGCTCTCATCGCACGGCTCCATGATTCGGGAAAATTAAGGACGATCGCCGACCTCTATTCGCTCAGAATCGAAGAACTAGAGAATATCGAGAGAATGGGCAGGATCTCGGCCCAGAAGGTACTGAAAAATCTCCACGCAGCCCGGGAGATCAGTCTCCAGGAATTTATCGCCGGATTCGATCTGGAGGGGGTGGGGCTGCTGGTGGCAGATAAAATCGTCGGAGCAGGCTACGACAGCCTGGATGCCCTCCTGGCCGTCGACAAGGCCGCCTTGGCCCATATTCCCGGCATCGCGGAAATAATGGCCGAAAGCGTATGGAACTCCCTGCGGGCGGTAGAGACACAGATGAAGACCCTGGCGGAAAGCGGCGCCGTTCGGATAAAAGCCCCGACACCCCAATCGGGCGGCGGCGAGCCTGGGGCGGTTCGCGGAAGGAGTTTTTGCTTTACCGGCGAACTGAGCAGCATGAAACGCCAGGAGGCGGAACGACGAGTAAGAGAGCTGGGGGGAAGCGCAAAGAACTCCGTGACGAAGGATCTGGATTACCTGGTCACAAACGCTCCAGAATCGGGCTCGTCAAAAAACATAAAAGCCAAAAGCCTCGGCGTTGCCATACTGGACGAAAAGGCGTTTCTCGGACTGCTGCGCCAGGCGCTTGAAAACCCGGGAGCTTGAAGATCCGGGGCTTTGCGCGGTAGTATCCTCCACAGCGATGGGTAAGGAAGGATTTATTCAGCCATGACAGATATCAAGCTACTATGGAAAGAAGCAACGTATAATGCCCTTGAGAGCCTTGCGTCTTCCGCCGGACTTCCCTCGGGCATCGGTTCGGCTGATTCTCTTGTGGCGGAATACCCGCCCAAGCCCGAGCTGGGCGATATCGGTTTTCCCATGTTCAGCTACGCGAAACTGCTTAAAAAAAGTCCGGCTGTCATAGCTGGAGAAATGGAAACCCTGCTTGCCGCGAAAGGGGCAAAGCTGCTTCGTTACGGAAGGCCTAAGGCTGTCGGACCCTATCTCAATATATTCCTCGACAGAATTTCCATCATTGAGGATGTCCTGGCCAGGGGGACATTGAACGACTGGAATACCTACCTGCCCTTCAAAGGCAGAAAGGTAATGGTTGAATTCTCTTGCCCCAACACCAACAAGCCACTTCACCTAGGCCATCTTCGCAACAATGTGCTGGGCGAGTCCCTGTCAAGGATTCTTAGGTCCGCCGGCGCCGAGGTGAGGAAGGTTAACCTCATCAACGACCGGGGCATCCATATCTGCAAATCCATGCTTGCTTACCAAGTGTACGGGGGAGGGCGGAGTCCCGAGGACGAAGGTCTTAAAAGTGATCATTTCGTGGGTAAATATTACGTTCTTTTCAACCAGCTCAAGAAAGAAGACCCAAAGGCTGAGGAAAAAGCTCAGGAACTGCTCAGGCTCTGGGAGTCCGGAAATGAGGAGACCCTGCGCCTGTGGAAAAAAATGAACCGCTGGGCCGTGGAGGGCATTAAGACAACCTACGCACGCCAGGGAGTAGGCTTTGACGATTATTATTTTGAAAGCCTCACCTACACCAAGGGCAAGCAGGAAGTGCTCGAGGGTCTATCCCGCGGGGTCTTTTTCCGGGATGAGGACGGCTCGGTCTGGGTCGATATGGAAGACGCCGGCCTGGATAAAAAAGTGCTGCTCCGAAAGGACGGCACAAGCATTTACATCACCCAGGACATCGGCACTGCGATCCAGCGGCGAAAAGACTGGGCTTTCGACGAGCTCGTCTATGTCGTCGCCAGCGAACAGCATTACCACTTCCGGGTTCTCTTCGAGATACTCCGCCGATTAGGCTACTCCTGGGCCGAGAACCTCTACCACCTGGCCTACGGCCTGGTCAACCTGCCTTCGGGCAGAATGAAGACCAGGGAAGGCACCGTTGTCGATGCCGATGACCTGATCGACGAGCTGACAGCGCTTGCCCAGAAGGAGATCGAGGCTAAGGGTAGGGATACCATGGTCGGCGATCCGGCAGCTGTAGCCGAAAAGGTGGCCCTGGGGGCTCTGCATTACTACCTGCTTCAAACCTCGCCCACAAAAGACATGCTCTACGATCCCGAGCAGTCTCTGTCCTTTACGGGGAATACCGGCCCCTACATTCAGTACATGGGGGCCAGGGCCTGTTCCATACTCAGAAAGAGCGATGAAGCAGAATCGAAAAAAGGCCCGGAGGCCGGCGCTTCTCCAGCAGCGAGGGCCGGGGCGCTCAATAACGAATCGGACTGGCCGCTGATCCGCTGCCTTGCCTCCTATTCCAGCGCCCTGGAAAACGCTGCCCGGGTCAAGGAGCCCTCGATCATGGCTGCCTACGCCCACGAGTTGGCGTCTGAATTCTCGGGCTGGTACAGGGATAATCCCGTTCTTTCCAACCCCGACCCCGAACTCTCCGCCGGACGGCTTGAATTGGTAAAGGCGGTCCAATCCACCTTCGAGCAGGTATGCGAATTGCTTTGCATTCCTTTCCTGGAGGTTATGTAGTACGCTTTAACAGCGGGTACCGGTTGACAGTCTCTCGGATATTGGTGTATAAAAGCGCGCTACGTATGGTTAATTGACGAGGAAGCAAAGATGTATGCAATTGTAGAAATCAACGGTAAACAATATCGGGCCGAGAAGGGCGCAAAGCTTAAGGTAGACAGAATTGAAGAGGAAGCCGGCGCCAGCCTTTCTTTCGACAAGGTGCTTCTGCTCTCGGACGAATCGGGCGTAAAGGTCGGTTCGCCCTATGTTCAGGGGGCCAATGTCAAGGCGACGGTGGAAGCGGAGATCAAGGCCGATAAGGTTATTGTTTTCAAGTACAAGCCAAAAAAAGATTACCGACGGACCCAGGGACATAGGCAGCGCTATACCCTCGTTACTGTCCAGGAAATCGTCGGCGCCTAAGCCGTATCAAGCCAAGGGAGGAATAACATGCCACACAAGGGCGTCAACGGTCGCGATTCTCAGCCCAAGTATCTTGGGGTAAAAAAATATGCCAACGAAGCGGTAAGCGCCGGTTCTATCATTGTCAGGCAGCGGGGCTCCAAAATCAATCCCGGAGAAAACGTCGGGATCGGCAAGGACGACACGCTGTACGCACTCGTGGACGGAATGGTTTCCTTCAGGGAAGTGCGCGGCAAAAAATATGCCCAGGTCGAGCCTTTTCCGGCCGAACAAGCCTAAGGTACCGTCCTTTGGCAGACTGACCTAAGGATACGCTACACAAAGCCGCTCAGGAATGGAGCGGCTTTTTTTATGTCTTGCCATAAAAGGCCGGGGCTGTTACTTTTTAAATTGGCTCAATTGTATGGAGAAAACTAAGTGATAAAATTTGCCGATGAGGCGACCATCACCGTCGCTTCGGGCTCCGGCGGCGATGGCTGTATCGCCTTTAGACGGGAAAAATACATTCCTATGGGCGGACCTGCCGGCGGCGACGGCGGCAAGGGCGGGAACGTGATTTTCGTCGTAAAGCACAATGTCCGAACCCTTTCCTTCCTGCGCTACCGCCAGACCTTCAAGGCTCAAAACGGACTTCCCGGCATGGGGCGCAATATGCATGGCAAGGACGGAGAGGACGTCTTGATTCCGGTTCCTCCCGGGACGATCATCAAAGACGCCGACACCGGCGAGGTCTTAAGGGACTTCAGCAGACCGCGCAGCGGAAAATCCTCGGTCCAGGCCGGCGATTTGAGGGGCAAGGACGGGGAACAATGGCTTTTACTCAAGGGCGGAAAGGGAGGCTGGGGGAATAGCCACTTTAAAAACTCTGTCAATCAGGCTCCTCGTTTTGCCATGCCCGGCCAGGCTGGACAGGAACGCAAGCTGCGAATAGAACTCAGCCTTATTGCCGATGTGGGACTGGTTGGCTTTCCCAATGCGGGAAAATCCAGTCTCCTGGACGCCTTTACCAATGCCAGACCCAAGATAGCCAGCTATCCCTTCACCACAAAAATTCCCAACCTGGGCGTTCTAACGATCCATGACCGCGACATCATACTGGCCGACATCCCCGGCATTATCGAGGGAGCGCACGAAGGGGTGGGCCTGGGTGTGAGATTTTTAAAGCACATCGCCAGAACCTCTTTTCTCGCCTTTCTCGTCGACATCTCGGATGAGAATTGGCGCGAGGCTTTTTCCGTACTCCTTGAAGAACTCTCGGCCTTTTCGCCCCTCCTGGCGGCAAAAAAAAGAATCCTCGTGGCGACGAAGCTGGATTTGCCCGAGGCCCTGGAGCGCTTTGAAGAATTCCGTTCCCTGCATGCCGCTGAAGAGGTTTTAGGAATTTCTGTTTTTTCAGGAACAGGGCTTCCGGAATTGAAGGAAGCTATCTTCAGGCAGGTTCAAATGGACGAGGCTTTACGGGAAGCAGCTGAAGCAGACACCGGGGAAGCGCTCAGTCTGGATGAAGAAGTTCAAGCCTCAGCCGGCGAAGACCCTTTCAACATACTCGACGAGGACAGTCTTCTGTGAGAACGGCGCTGCTCGGCGGCAGTTTCAATCCCATTCATATCGGGCATCTAATTATGGCCGAAGAGGTCCTTCTTGCGGCGGCCTGCGACAGGATTCTCTTTCTGCCGGCCAATATCCCTCCCCATAAGGCCCTCGACGACCCGGGACCGGAATTCCGCGCCTCCATGGTTGAAGCGAGCATCGCCGGCGACCCGCGTTTTGCCTTGAGTCGATGCGAGCTTGAGCGCTCGGGAATTTCCTATACCATCGATTCTCTGCGGGTTCTTCGCTCCCTAGGCCTGGTTGAAGAGCATCCCTGCATCATCATCGGCGACGACCTCCTGGAAGGGTATTCCTCCTGGAAGGAAGCCGAGCTGCTCTCCAGGGAGGCCGAACTCGTCGTTGTTCGCAGGACAAGCCGGCACAGACTTCCCTTCAAGTATCCGCACCGTTACCTGGACAACAGGATTCTGCCGCTCTCGTCCACGGAAATCCGCAGTCTCATACAAGGAAAAGGAGCCTGGCGGTATCTTGTTCCCGAAGGCGCCCGAAGACTGATAGAAAAAAATGGACTCTATGGGTATTGATCGGTCCGAAGGGCTGCTCCTTAAGGAACTCGAAAGACTGTGCAAACCCTCAAGACAGGCTCATTGCCGCTCCGTGGCCGAGACGGCCGTATCCCTCGCCCGGCGCTTTTCCCTCGACCCCGCGGCCGCCAGACTGGCCGGGCTCGGGCACGACCTTGTCAAGGATCAGGATATCGGCTTTCAATGGGAACTCGCCCGCCGGGCAGGCTCCTCTCCCGATATGGGCACGGTGGCCGCCCTGGTGGCGGGCATGGAAGCGGAACAATCCTTCGCCGACAAGATCATTCACGGCCCGGCGGCGGCTGTATACATGCGACAGTTCCTCGGCATCGGCGATCCTTTGATTTTAAAGGCCGTGAGCCTGCATTCCTCCGCGGCAGCTCAAATGGACAATCTGTCGGCGATAATCTTTATCGCTGACAAGATGGAACCGGGGAGAAAGTATTCAGGCAGCCGGGAGGCGGAAGCCCTGAGGCAGGACAGCCTCAAAACCCTGCTCCTGAAAGCCCTCGACCTCTCCATGCAGTGGCTGAACGAGAAAGGCTACGCTATTGCCCAAAGCAGCATCGACTTATACAATGCCCTCACGATGGATAAAAACCGGGAATGAGAAAGCTACAATTCGATAAAAGCCATATTTTACTCTGGCTGATCGCCGGACTCTTCCTTGTCGCCCTTGTGGCCGGCTTTGTCGTGCTCCGGTCTGAAAGCCTGAGCTCCCAGCTGAGAACAGATCAGCCTGTCAATGTCCTCTTGATTTTCCAACAGGAAGAAAAACCAGTATCCACGCAGCTCTTGACCTTCTATCCTTCAAAGGCCAAGGCTTCTCTCCTGGACGTGCCCGGCAATACGGCGGTGATACTGACCACAATCAAGCGGATGGACAGGATAGACTATACCTATAAGGCCAACAATCCAAAAAGCTTCACCACCGAGGTTTCTCGCTATCTGGACATTCCCCTCAACGGTTTTTTGCTGTTTGACGAAGAGAGCCTGAGCAGTTTTGTAGACTACCTCAATGGACTTCAGCTCTTTATTCCCTCGATGATCATTCAGGAAGGCCCGGAGGGAGTTCGCCTGCCCGGAGGCGCGGTAACCCTTGATGGGGAAAAAGTGCTGCAGTTCCTTCGATACAGAGAAGATCAGGAGAACGAGGGCGACTCCCTGGCACGCCGGCAGAAGATGACCCTGTCCCTGATTAAACGGCTTTCATACAGCTCCGCGTATCTAGAGGACAAAAAGAGCGCTTCCATCCTCACAAAAAACATAACAAGCAATTTCAGCCGCCAGGCCCTGCGCCGTCTGCTTCAGGAGGTCGCCAAGCTCGACGCGGATTCCATCCTTATGCAGCGGATCACCGGCACCTACCGTGTGGTGGAAGAAGAAAAGCTGTTCTTTCCCTTCTATGACGGAGAGCTTGCCAGGGACATGCTGAAGCAGACACTCAATGCCATGAGCGTAGCGAGCAATGCCGGAAGCGGCGGGAGAATCTATACCGTCGAAATCCTGAATGGAACCACCGAGCGGGGGCTCGCCGCCCGCACGGCGGAGATTTTCGGCAGTTTTGGCTACGATGTCGTCGCTGTGGGCAACGCCGACAAGACCGAATACCTCTCCACCAGGATTATCGACCGGCACGGCGACAAGGAAGCCCTCGCCTCGATAGGAGCGGTGATAAAATGCGTCAACTTCGGCGATGCTTCGGAGTACAAGGGTTCTATCAAGGCGGATTATACTATCATTCTAGGAAAGGATTTTAATGGGAGGATCTGTGTCCAATAGCCAATCGCTAGCCTTCGCTCTCGCCTCAATTCTCGCCGAGCATAAGGCGCAAGATGTCCTGGTGCTGGATCTGCGGGAGATCGCCGGCTGGACGGATTTTTTCGTCCTCGGCAGCTCTAGCTCGATAACGCACATGCGGGGTCTATCCCGCTTTGTGGAAGAGTATCTTGATTCGGAAAAGATCCCTGCGCTCAACCGACCGGTGGCCAAGGATGATGAAAGCTGGCTCCTCCAGGATATCGGCGATGTCGTCGTCCATATCATGAGCAGGGAAGCCCGAATCTTTTATGAACTGGAAAAGCTTTGGTACAAGGCTAAGGCCTATAGTGTCAATGCTGAAGGAACTGAGCAAACCACCGAGAAGCGCTGATAAGGGTTTTTTAAAACTGCCGAATCCTGGATAAGCCCATGGGTTCAAAACGGCGGACATAATAAAAGGCCGTCCCCGGGACGGCCTTTTATTTTAGAAAGCTGACATTTTATTCGTCCAGATCGTCGTACTCCACATCGTCGTCATAGCTGAACTCATCATCGTCGTCGTCATCGTCGAAATCGTCGTCGTCATCGTCGAAATCGTCGTCGAAATCGTCGTCCAAGTCATCGTCGTCATCGTCGAAGTCGTCATCCTCCAACTCGTCTTCATCCTCGTCGAAATCGTCGTAGTCATCGTCATATTCGTCGTCGAAATGAACGGGGCTTCTGAGTACAAAACCGGATGCCTGCAAGGGCTGTATTCCTGTTAATGTCGCCAATTCACATTCCGAACCTTTGGATACGGAAGCGCTGTTAATGGGGGTCATGGTCGCATCCTCCCTTTGTCCTTTCAACACGGTAGCATTTTGCGAACTATGCGAAGAAACTCCAAGAGCGTCAAGTCCTTGCAAGGCGTCCTGGCAACGAAAATCTAAAGAGCATATTGGAATCTGTCAACTATGTAACGATATATTTTTACGAAAAGTAAGCTATAAACATAAGTTAGCTGCAAAGGCTTTGACAGAAAGGGCCTTGGACGTTAGATTTTTGCCGATATGGAAAATCTTTTCAGCGCTAGAGCCTTTGCCAAAATAAACCTAAGCCTCCGTATAGGCCCAAGGGCTGAGGACGGCTATCATTCAATCCTCAGCCTGTTTCAGAGTGTTTCGCTCTGGGATGATATCGCTCTGAGCTGGAATTCGGATTGGGGGGAAACTTCAATCTCCGGGGCGGGGAAGGGCAAAGAGGAGAGTGAAGTGCTCGTGGCGGGGGATTTCGACTGCCCTCAG
>JAVEYV010000037.1:0-12197 GCA_034003305.1 Spirochaetia bacterium
GTATTAAAACCGGCAAATGAGACTCGGCGTAGCGCCGAACTAATTTTTCCACCTGGCGCATGCCCTGGCTGCGGCCTATAAACAAAGGCCCTTCGGTCAGGGCACGAGCATGGGCGGCCGCCGCGGCCGCCAGCCTGCGCCGCAGCGACCCTATGTCGGCCGGACCAATGAGACAGCCCGAGACTGCCCTGGCGGCCGCGCTGCCCTGCTCGATCCAGGCATTGCCTAAGATAAAAACCGGGCAGCCTCTGATACCGCTGAAGCGAGCGAAAAAGCCCACTATCCCTTCGTTCGGATCGGCCGGCAGCCCGATAAGGATCGCGCATACCGCCTTATCAGAAGCATGAGTGTTAAGTTCATCCAGGGTCGCGGCCATACGGATGTCAAAGGCCGCCTCCAATTCGGCGAGCACCTTGATGATACGCAGCCTGTCCATGTCCCAGTACGCGATACACTGCATGCCTTCATTATCACGCGGCCAGCGTGAACAAGTGAAGCAAAAACCCCTTCGAAACCAGTAGACAATTGTCTATTTACGGCCGATTCCCGCCAAGGTTTCTATAATCGACGATTCATAGAGGAAAACCCCCGACCTTGTAGAACGCATCGCCTGGGGTATCCAGAGTTCCCTGGATTTCACCAGTGATCCTATGAGGATAAAATTTGGAGATGCCTTTTGAAGAGCCTGAAGCACCGGGGCTTCCTTGCCGTAAAAATCCCCTCGACTTCGGCCCACAATGCGCAGAGCAGGAAAGGTAGCCTTGAGATTTGCCTCTGCCCTGGCCAGGCAGTCTTCCTTTCCTCCGATCAAGAACACCGAACCCCGGCGCTCTTCCAGCACCGTTAGAATACTTGAGAGTACCGACAAGGGCTTGTAGCGGATAGTAAGTTCTTTGTTCTGTTCTGGCGTTCCGAAAAAACTTACATACTCCCTGTGGCGGGCTCCGATATGGACGCTGCGTATCGGAAGGCTCCTGCCGGCGGCCAGAATATCGGAAGCCGCCTTGGCCGCGCGAGCCGAAAGGCCCGCGGACTTGCTCAGCACCAAGTCGGCGCTTCGTATCATCGCCGAATACGTGCTTGACCTCCTGGCTGCCATGAAGCCCGGGGTATCCAAAAAACAAAGCTGATGATTGCCGCCGTCGTCCCAGGCCAGGGCTAGGGCCGCAATCTGCTGCTCCGAAGGCAGATCCAGACGCAGTCCCTTAAGCTCGACGCCCTCTATTTCGATACTGTCCATACCTGTTTTTCCACAAGGATTGTCTTTACGGCGGCTACGGCGAAGAGCGCCGCTGTTTCGGTGCGGAGTATCGAACCTGGAATATGTACAGCCTTAAAACCAAGATCTAAAAAAGCTTGGGTTTCATCCGGGGCGAATCCGCCTTCGGGGCCTATGAGCAGTACCACCGCCCCAGGAGCGGCTGCGCAGTATTCGTGGAGACTGGCTTTGGCAATGTCGAGCTCATGAAACATGAGATACAGGCTGGTATCGGGCAAAAAGCCTTCGTCCGCAAGCCTGGCTCCGAGCTCTTGCACCGAAGCAGTGGGAGCCAGCCTGGACCGTACAAGGGAGCCTGACTGCTGAAGCGCTTCCTTGAGAATACGGGCCCGCCTGGCTCCTCCTCCGGAGGATTCTTCCCGTCCAAGCTCCCTGACCACCGAGTACCTTGTCTGCAGGGGCAGAACGAGTTCGACTCCGGCTTCAACGGCCTGGCGGAGTATGAGATCCATTTTCTGAGCCTTTGGCAGGCCTTGGACCAGGGCGATCCGGGGGTTCAGCTGAGTATCTGCCAGGGCGCTTCCCTTTTCAGGGTGAGCGGAGCCGAAGTCGCCCTGCTGCGATTTCATGAAGTCGCCCTGCTCGGATTTTGTGAACACGCTCTGCCCGGATTCCGTGAAGCCGCCCTGATCGGATTTTTCAGCAGGAGCTCCGGCGGGCGCGGCCCTGAGATCGAGAAGCGCCCTGCCGTCCCTGACCCCCGAAAGGATCGCGGAAAAACGGTTGCCCGCTTCGTCCATCGCCTCAATCCTGCTGCCCCTGGCAAGCCGCAATACCTTGAGGATATGGAAAGAGGCTTCGCGGTCGAGGAGATGACGTTGAAGGCCATCGAGGTCTCCAGGGAGAAGAAGCTGTTTCATCGAAATTCTACTTGGCGGCCAATATTTGACTTAAGGTCATGCTGTTGCGGATCAGCTCGCCGAAATCTTCGCTGATAATCGTATCGACCGCTTTATTGAGCTGAATATCGAATTCCAGATCGTAGATCGGCGCCGTCTTTGTCCGTTCCAATTCATCCCGCAGTAAGCGGTCCACAAAGTCGAAGGGCAGATCGAAGCCCATGCGGAGCAGCTCTCCGGCTCGAGCCTTGCGTTCCTGGACCGATGCGTCGGGATTTGCCTCGGCGAAGGATCGCACATGCCCTGCGGCGAGGAGTTCCCCCAGACTTTCCAGCTGAGCGTCGGTGAAGCTGATGTCGGGAACGCTGACATCGGGCTCTATGCCGGATTTGTCGATATTCACCCCCGATGGGGTGTAGTAACGGGCCATGGTAAGCTTGAACCCAGTCGTCGATAGAGGGAATACCTGCTGGACCGAGCCCTTGCCGTAGGTTTTTTCTCCCAAAAGCAGGCCTCTCTGGGTATCTTTCATTGCGCCGGCGAAAATCTCCGATGCCGAAGCCGAGCCCTGGTTCACCAACACAATCATGGGGATCTCTTTGGCCAGGGCCAGCCCCTTATCGGCCTTATACTCGTAGTTTTCCTGGGGATTCCTGCCCTTGGTGGAGACGATAATGCCGGAATCCAGGAAAAGGTCGCTCACTTCCACCACCGAGCTTAACAGCCCTCCCGGATTAGAGCGCACATCCACGATCAGATAGCCCGAGCCGAGTTTTTTAATCTCCGCAAGGGCTTCCTTGACCCGGTCCACCGTCTGGGGCATCCATTCGATGATGCGCAGGTAGGCGATCTGCTTGCCGTCCTTATCGATGACCCCCATTTTAATGGCCGGAATTTCGATCGTGGCTCTGGTGAACTCCAGGTCGAATTCGTAACTGCTGCCCCTTCTGAAGGTCAGGATTACTTTGGTGCCCGCTGGACCCCGAATGCGCGCCGAAGCCTCGTCCACGCTGAGCTCCGCCGTATTCACCCCGTCGATCTTAATGATCAGGTCCCCGGGCAGGATGCCGGCTTGCCAGGCCGGAGAATCCTCTATAGGCGATACTACTTCGACATAGATCGCTTCACTTCCCCCGGCGCCCTGTTCCTGAACGGGCTTGGAAATGTAAAGGCCCACTCCCGCGTAGGTTCCGTCGGTTTCCCTCATCAGGTCCGAGAGCATTGGCTCATCCAGGAATATGGAATGGGGATCGCCGAGCACGCCGAACATGCCCTTCATGGCTCCCTCGTAGAGGAGGGCAGGGTCTACCTCGTCCACGTAGTTCTGAAGAATGAATTGGTAAATGTTTTGAAGAAGCTGGGAGTAACGGCGTCCGTCCTCGGCGTTGGGCGCGGCTGATTGAGCCGAGACATCGGGCACAGAGACGGCTAAAAAACAAACGGCTACGGCGACGAGGCCTGCGATGCCCCATAGCATTGCTGAGGAGCGCCGGGAATTTCGAAACAGACTCATTGCATAGACATCCTTGTCCTAGGGTGGAAAAGCTCACCGCCTAAGCGATTAAGCCTTTTTAAAGTATAATGCAAATGGAGTGCCGAGTGAACATGCTATCCCTTCAGCAGCCTCGACCTCAACCCCTTAGTTCTGACTCTATTGACCCAAATGCTTTAGCCTCACTAGACTAAGCTTCATATGAGAAAGGCAAGGTATCTGGCCGCCGGAATCGCCGCCCTCGCGAAGCCCTTTTTCCTGGCCGGCCTGGCATCTGGCCTTCAGCTGAGCGATGGAGCTCAGCTTTCAACCCCCTTTTTGCGATATCTTCTTCTGCCCCAGACCGTCCCGGCCCTCTGCCTCTTCTTTTTATGGCAGGATGAGCATAGGTACGAGGCATTCCGACCTCTTGCCGCAATTCTTGCTCTAGCCTCCATAGCGCTGCTCGCCTTTGTCGCCATACCCGCGGCGGACAATTTCTCCACTCTTTTACTGGCGGTCCGGGATGCACAGGGACTGTTTCGGCTCCTCCGTGCCGCACTGGGGATCCTGGCGGCAGATCTTCTCTGCCTCTTTGTCCTCATCCCCGAGAGCCGCCGCAAGCGCCGGGACTTAGAAAAAACCGGCTCAGCGCTGAAGTCCGGCACTGCTGCGGACTCCGTCACAACTTCCGGCGGCCTGGACACTGCAGGCCAAAACCTATTTAAGGAGCCATAATGCCAGCGATGATCGAGTTCCCTTCCTGGATTAAGCCGGAGATTATTCCCGGCCTGCCGTTTCGCTGGTACGGCCTCATGTACGTCCTCGCCTTCGGCACGACCTGGCTGCTATTCAGAAGGGAATCCAAACGGCTGGACAAGCCTTGGTCCGAGGATCTGGCCGCCAACTTCTTTCTGTGGGCGATTATTGGCATTCTGCTGGGAGGCAGACTGGCGGGCACCCTTATCTACGAACCGACCGATTATTATTGGCGGCGGCCATGGTTTATTGTCTGGCCTTTCGACCAGACAGGCAGATTTGTCGGCTACCAGGGCATGTCGTTTCACGGCGGCTTTGTCGGCCTAGTGGCGGCAACCCTGGTCTGGGCCAAGGTACGCCGGCAGCGCTGGCTGGAATGGGCCGACCTCATCGCTCTGTCGGTACCCCTGGGCTTTACCTTTGGCAGGCTGGGCAATTTTATAAACGGCGAGCTCTGGGGAAAAATCACCGATCTTCCCTGGGGAATTGTGTTTCCCTACGCCGAACGCTTTTCCGCCCGAGAACCCTGGGTTCAGGAATTCGCCGGCCGGGTGGGGATAAGCCTCTCTTCGATGAATGACATCGTCAATCTGCCCAGACATCCTTCACAGCTCTACGAAGCGCTGTTCGAAGGCGTTTTGCTCTGGGTCCTTCTCTGGTTCGTCCTGCGCAAGCATCGGCGCTTCGAAGGCCAGGCGGCGAGTCTGTACATAATCGGCTACGGCACGGCTCGTTTTTTTATCGAATACCTGCGCGAACCCGACTCGGGTCTAGGCTACATCATCAAACTCGGCAACCCGAATGCCCCGACATATTCCTTCACCACTCTGCTCAATTTTTCAATGGGCCAGATACTGAGCTTTCTCATGGTGCTGGGAGGCATTGCCCTGCTGCTCATCTTTCACCGCAGAGGTGAGCGTATAGCCTTGGAAAGTCTAAAAACCAGCAGGAAGTTCTCGTCTAGAAAATTAAGAAAAAGAATCAAATAAGGGGGCCGGGATGATCGTATGCCTTGCGCAGATGGATTCCGTAATCGGGGATTTTACAGGGAACGCCTCCCGAATCGCCGCCATGACAAAGGCAGCTCTCGCAGGACCTGGCGCCTCGGCAAAAAGCGACCTTATCGTGTTTCCCGAACTCTCGCTCTGCGGGTATCCTCCCATGGACCTTCTCGATCAGGAAGCATTTGTGGAGGGTTCTCTCAAGGCCCTGCGCTTTCTTCAAAAAGAGCTGTCTCCTGAGGTCGCAGTGGCCGTCGGCTATGTGGATAAAAACCGCGAAGCCTCGGGCAGATCCCTGGTCAACGCCATGTCAGTGATCTCAGGCGGAAAGATAGTCTTCACTCAGGAAAAAACCCTTCTCCCAACCTACGACGTCTTCGACGAAGCCCGGTATTTTGAACCGGCAAAAACGAGAAAGGTCTATGCCCATCCCAAAGGACGAATCGGATTCGCCATCTGCGAGGATTTCTGGTGGGAATCCCCTCCCAATCCCTCGTTCAAATACACGGTGGATCCGGTAAAAGAGCTGCTGGATTTGAGCCTCGATCTTCTCATAGTGCCCTCGGCCTCCCCCTTTGTTAAAGGAAAGCTCGAAACCAGGCTTCGCCTGGCCAGGAGCAAGGCCCGAGAGGGGGGCATTCCGGTTCTGTACTGCAATGCCGTCGGTTCCAACGATTCCCTGGTGTTCGATGGAAGATCCTTCGTGGTTAATACCAAAGGAAAGCCCCTGGCCATTTGCGGCTGGGGCGAGTCATTTCTTGTTTTCGATTCCGGGGCAATAAAAACCCAGGGCTGCGCAGATGAATTCCCCTTTGCCCCGGGAGGCGGAACAACAACAACCGACTGCGGCGGAACCCCGGCGGCAGGTGCAAGCGATCGAAGCGCTCTGCTTGAAGAACTCCACAGAGCGATAATTGTCGGCATACAGGGCTATATGGCTAAATCGGGCTTTACAAAAGCCTGCCTTGGCCTTTCGGGCGGCATCGATTCGGCTATCGTGGCGGTCCTTGCCGCCGAAGCCCTGGGCCCTGAGAACGTCCAATGCATCACCATGCCCAGCCGCTTTTCCAGCGACGGTTCGATCAACGATTCGGTGGAACTCTGCCGAAGACTAGGCATGCGGCTGGAGCGCCTGCCTATCGAAACGCCCTTCAAGGCCTATTTAGACCTTTTGGCTGCTCCCTTCGCAGGTCGGCCCTTCGACCTGGCCGAGGAAAACCTGCAAGCCCGCATCAGGGGAGCGCTGCTCATGGCCTGGTCCAATAAGTTCAACACGCTGCTGCTCACCACAGGCAACAAGAGCGAGTTGGCGGCTGGGTACTGCACCCTCTACGGCGACATGTGCGGAGCCCTGGCTCCCATTGGAGACCTGTATAAAACCGAAGTGTACGAGCTCTCCAGACACCTCAACGCCCTGGCCAAGGCTGAGGGAAGAGCCGAACCTATCCCCCTTCCGGTCATAGAAAAAGCACCCAGCGCCGAACTGCGCCAGGATCAGAAGGATCAGGACAGCCTACCTCCCTACGAGGTTCTGGACGGAATACTCAGGCTCTACATCGAGGATAACGCTTCCCTGGATACTATTGCGGCCGCGGGTTTCGACAGGGAGCTCGCCTCCAAGGTGCTGTCTATGGTGGCAAAAGCCGAGTACAAGCGGCGCCAGGCAGCCCCGGTGATCAAGGTTTCCCGACGCGCCTTCGGCATAGGGCGCAGACTGCCGCTGACTCGGCAAATTCACGAGACCAGGGTATAGATCGGGTTTTGGATTCGCAGGCAGCTCTCATACTTCGGCAGCATGCTAGGGTGTTGTTGATTTAACCGTGCGCCGTATGGGCTTCTTTCCAGCCGGAAAGATCCTGAGGCCTGTTGGATATTATGCCCTCAACGCCGGCTGCTAAAAGCCTTTTCTCGTCCTCGGCCGTATCGACGGTCCAGGGAAGAATCGGCCGCCTGAGGCCTTTAAGGATTCTGCGGCCCCCGACAAGACAGTGTTCGGGCTTCAGCAGATCTGCGCCGGCTATCCAGCGGCCTTCGCCCCTCCGCAGATACCAGTAAAGCTCCTTCGAGCGGCTCCAGATAATGGCCGTGGGCAGTTCGGGCATAAGCGCCTTGAACCGGCGCAGACTCAGCGGGTTGAATGAGGAGACGATGCAGCGGCCTTCCATGCAATGACGCCGAAGCAGGTCGGCGAGCAAGACCTCCTGGCCTGAATCCTTCACGCTTCTGCTCTTGATCTCAATATCGAAATACACCTCCCCGCCCAGTTCCTCGAGCACAGTGTCCAGCAGAGGCATCCGCTCGGAAGCGAAGGAAGGGTCCTTCCATGAACCGATATCCAGGCCCGCAAGGCTTTCGTAGTCCGAAGCCTCTATGGAAAGGCTCTCACGGTGAACGGAGATGCCGGAGACAGATTCCCCGGCGGGGCCATTGTTCGGGCCGGGCTCGCCCTTGGCTCCGGTGACAATCCTCTGTGTGGTATCGTCGTGAAATACCACCAGGCGACGGTCCCTGCTGAGGTGAATATCCAACTCTATGCCGGGGATTCCGGCTTTCTTGGCAGCCCGAAAGGCTGCCATGCTGTTTTCCGGATACAGCCAGGAGAGCCCTCGGTGCGCAAAGACCAGCGGGCGTGGATAGTGGGGGAGAAAGACAGCCTTCATCGCATCGGCCTTGCGGCGCAGCGGGGTATCACGGCTGCGGATCTTCAGGCTTGGGACCGGAGGATGGGCCCAGGCCCATTTTGCGCTTTAGTCTGTCCAGAGGGTCCTGGCCTTCAGCCTTTCCTTCCAAGGCCTTGAATTCTTCATCCAGCTTTGCCGCGGAAGATCCCTGTTCTTCGCCCAGGAGCATCGAAAGCTCGGCTTGAAGCAGGTCGGGATCGATACTCCGCCGCCTGGCCTTGATGGCGGGAAGAGCCTCCCGTATCCTGGACGCGTCCAGCTTGAGCTCATCCCGGGCGGCGACAATCCCCGAGAGCGAAGCCTCGATCCGGCTCAGCTGCGCCTTCGCGCCCTGGGCAAGCTCGGCCATCCCCTTGCCCTCGGCAAGCCTGACCCTGGAATCCCAGAGCTGACGATCCTTCTCCAGCACCTCTATATCCTTATCGTGACGCTTGATGTCCGTGGTATAGGCCAGAAGCAGCTCCATGGCCCCTGCCTCATCCAGCTTCGAAAGCTCCTCGAGACTTATCATGACTATTCTCCCTTTAGGCTGCCCTGGACCTTTTTAGCAGCAAGCCTGGATTGAAAACGATCCATATCCATCACAACTCGCGTATGCTCCGCCTCGCCGATTTTCTCTACCTCGTCCCAGGCCTGAATGACAAAGCTGAGCGTCCTACCTTCGACCTTCACCAGTTCGGCACGAATGCGCACCTCCATGCCCAGGGGAGTGGGAGCCAGATGCTTCACGGCGATAAATGCCCCTACCGTGGCCTTGCCCGGACCCAAGATGGGATCCACCGCTTCAAGGGCGGTCTCTTCCATATGGAGAACCATGGAGGGGGTTGCGTAAACCTCAACATTCCCCGATCCGAGGTGCGCAGCGCTGAATTTGGTCTCTACACATATAGTCTTTTCCGCCGTAATGCCCGGATGAAGGTCCATGCATTCTCTCCTTGCGCGACTGGGTCTTAGGGTCTTGCATACCTTCAATCAGTATAGCATAGGGACTGCGGATATGAAGAGCCGACTCTTGCCCAAAGGGCTGAAGACGGGGAGGCTACAGGGTCGATTCGCAAGCGGGCTTCATACCTCGGCAGCTTGCTGCGAGGTGGTTGATTTTGTTTTATTATATTTTCGTATTATATTGTTTTTACTATGTTAAACCATCCTGGCAAGGGAGCTCCCCAGGAGCCCCGAAAGACAATAAAGGCGCGGCGGAGCCTGGGTATTGCCGCGGCAGGAGTATTAGCAATAGCCCTGCCTCTTTGGGCAGCGGCGCAGACAGCGGTCAAAACGCCCGCGGGAGAGCAACTTATGATTTATACCGAACAGCAGGCCGCCGAGGTCTGCTATATAGAGCCGAGCGAAGAACTGAAGGCCAAGCTAAGCCCCGAAGAGTACGCGGTGCTCGTTCAGGCCGCAACCGAGCCCCCCTTCGACAATCCGCTCTGGGACAACCACCGGGATGGAATCTACGTGGATAAAATCGACGGCACCGCCCTCTTCGCCTCATCCACAAAGTTCGACTCAGGCACGGGCTGGCCCAGCTTCTGGCAGCCGATCGACTCAGAAGCGGTCATCCTTGTGGAGGACAGGTCCTACGGCATGTTCAGGATAGAAGTGCGGTCTAAAAAATCCGGCGGACACCTGGGCCATCTCTTCGATGACGGCCCCAAACCCAGCGGTCTTCGGTATTGCATAAACTCGGCATCTCTGGACTTCGTTCCCAGGGAGGAGATGGAAGCCCGGGGCTACGGGGAGCTTCTGTCGCTGCTATAACTCCATAGCACCGCACGCCGCGCTTATTAGCGGAAGTGCAGCGCCGCATTACCGCTTAAGAATCTGAGCCCCTGTTTGCAGTGTACTGCCGCCGTGGTTGAAGCTGCGCCTTGTTCCGGAGTAGACTGTTTTCAATCGGAGAACAGCCATGGAACGCAAGAGAATTCTCACCGGCGACAGGCCTACGGGAAAGCTTCATCTGGGACATTACGTTGGCTCGCTGGCGAACAGGGTACGTCTTCAGGACGAGTACGAGTGCTTTTTCATCATCGCCGACCTCCATACCCTTACCACAAAACCTGAGAAAGACAATATTGCGCTGCTAGCGGACAATGTCCGCTCGGCCGCGCTTGATTACCTGTCCTGTGGCATAGATCCTGCCAAATCGGTAATCTACCTGCAGTCGGCGGTGCCCGAGGTGGCAGAGCTCTCCCTTTTCTTCGAAAACCTGATAACCGTGCCCCGGCTCTCCAGGGTGCCCAGCCTAAAAGAAATGGCCCAGAGCGCCCATATCGAGGAAATGCCCTTCGGCCTCCTGGGATATCCAGTGCTCCAGGCGGCGGACATTCTTCTGCCCAGGGCTCACCTTGTCCCCGTGGGTAAGGATAACGTAGCCCATGTTGAAGTGACTCGGGAGATTGCCAGACGCTTTAACTACCTCTACGCCGAGACCTTCCCCGTCCCCGATCCCCTGGTTTCTGATTTCGGTTCCCTGGTGGGTACCGACGGCAACGCGAAAATGTCCAAAAGCCTCAATAATGCGATTTTCCTCTCCGACGACGAAAAGACCGTGACCAAGCGGGTTATGTCCATGTACACCGACCCGAAGCGTGTCTCCGCCGACATTCCCGGCACTGTGGAGGGCAACCCGGTCTTCCAGTACCACGATGCCTTCAATCCCGACAAGGCCGAGGTAGAAGACCTGAAAGCCCGGTACAGGACAGGCAAGGTTGGGGATGTAGAAGTAAAAGAAAAACTGGTCAAGGCACTGAACGCCTTCCTCGATCCCCTGCGGGAGCGCCGGGCTCATTACGAATCCAAGTCGGGCCTTGCCGATGAAGTGGTTTACGACGGCACCATAAAGATGCGTGAGGAAGCTAGAAAAACCCTTTCTCTGGCTAAAAAGGCCATGGGCCTGTCTTCTGTATGGAACAGGATTTCCAGAAAAGCCGAGGATGTGAAGAAGAAGGCCGCAAGCGTCTGAACGCTAAAAGCGGCTCATTTACTGAAGTATTCCGGCGAGGGTGTCCAAACCCTGCAGCGATTGCGGCCCGCCTCCTTGGCTGAATAAAGCGCGAGGTCGGCTCTTCTGATAAATTCATGCAGAAGCTCGGAATAACTGGGAACCCCCGAGAATATTCCAATGCTCACCGTCGGAAATTTTCTCTTATCGCCCATGGTGAGACAGGCTATGCCTTCCCGCAGGCGCTCCGCGACAACCAGAGCTTCTCGCGTCGACGTATCCGGTAAAAGAACCAAGAATTCCTCGCCGCCGTAGCGTACCGGATAGTCGTCGCCCCGCAGGCTGCGCTGAATTTCCGAGGCTATGCGCCGCAGCACCTGGTCGCCGTAGCTGTGGCCGAAGTTGTCGTTGGTGTCTTTAAAATGATCGATATCGAGCATTAACAGGCCCAGCGGTTTATCGCCGGAGGCCGCTTTGGAGAATAATTCCTGGCCTATGGTTTCCAGGCCGTATCGGTTGGCAAGACCGGTTAACTTGTCGGTCCTGGCTTCTGCCTTTATCAGGGTGTGCTTATGGGCGTTAATGATCGCCAAGGCAAGATGTTCGGCTACGCTGGAAGCCAGGCGAACATGCTGATGCGTATAAAAATCCTTCTGTCTGCTGTCGAGGGCGAATAAGCCGATTGCCTTATCCTCGAACACCAGGGGGATGCCCAGCCAGGAGCGAATGTCGATGTCCTTGTCAACCTTTATAAAGCCCTCAAAATCCCTCTCCACATCGTTGCAGACGATGGGGCGGCGGGACGCGACGGCCCGGGAGGGGGGTGTGGTAAGCGGTCCCATGGGAAAGCAGAGATCCCTAAGCAGTTCCTCGGAATATCCATACCCGCCGATAACCCTGAGGCAGCCGCCTTCCAGGAGCTGAACGCTTGCCTTGTCGAAGGGTATCATATGGTGTAGATGATCGATGATCGTGGATATAGTATCGTTAAAATCAAGGCTTTTATTGATCGCCGTCAATAGCGACTTGAGCGACTCGATCTCAAGCAGCCGTTCCTTGATTTCATCTCTCGCCGCCACCAGATCGGTGACATTCGTCTCGCGGATAACCAGAAAACTCTGGTCGCCTTCGCCGCCACCTTTCAGCAGCTGAATAGTCAACGCCAGCCAGACGACACTGCCGTCCTGAAGGATAAACCGCAATAGATCGGCATAGCTTGTCAG
>JAVEYV010000038.1:0-12181 GCA_034003305.1 Spirochaetia bacterium
CCGATCAGCCCGACAGGCCTCAGCCCAGAAAGGACGCGGAGACCGATGGAGGGATGAGAATAACCGTAGGGAGGGTGAGGCCTTGCCCCATTCTAGGCATCAAGTTCATCGCCTTAGGGCATAATACCGAAAGAGGCGCTGCCGGCGCCTCGGTGTTAAATGCCGAGCTGGCCTATGTTAAGGGAGTGATTGCCTCAGCCCGGCAGGAATACAGGCGGCAAACAGCCTAAACCTTTTCCCATCGGCGGTTTCTGCTGCTCTCCAGGATTGCTTCCACTACTCTGGTTATTTTATGTCCCTCGGCGAAGTCCGCGTAACGCGGCTCATCGCCATACAGAATCGTTTGGTAGAAACTGTCGATCATGTTTTTCTGTGCATCAGGCCAGCGCTCGCTTTTTCCGCCGCGGCTGGCGCCGCTCCTGCCGCGCTCATTGAGCAGCCCCGGATGCATGACGAGTTCTTCGTTCGGGCTGTCCCTGTGACCGATCCATAATCGGTCAGCCTGTCCATGCTCCCAACGGACCGAAGCCTTGCTCCCGTCTATGCCGAAAGAAAGCCCGATCTTCGATCCGGCGCTCACCTGGGAAACGGTAAAGCTGCCGCGCGCCCCCCCGGCAAAGCGTAGAAGAGCGCTTGCGTAATCCTCGGTGTCCACTTCGACGCGCCGCCCGGCCTCCGCCCCGCGCGATAGCTCCACCCTGACAGGAATGAAGGTTGCGAGATCGGCGCAGACTTCCGATATATCCTGCCCCAGCAAAAACTGGGCAAGATCGCACCAATGCGAACCTATGTCGGCCATCGCCCTGGAAGGACCGCCCAGTTTCGCGTCAACCCTCCAATTATAATCGCTGTCATAGAGGAGCCAGTCCTGAAGATAGGTCCCGTGTATAGCATATATGTCGCCCAACGCTCCGCTTTCTATCATACCCTTGACATGCTGCACAAGAGAGTAATGACGGTAGACGAAATTTATGGAGTTCTGTACGTTGTGCGATTTTAAAAAGCCAAGAAGCTCTTCGGATTCGCCGGAGTAAACGGTGAGCGGTTTTTCGGAGAGTATGTGCTTTCCGGCAATGATGATGTCTTTGTTGATCCGGAAATGCGCCGTATTGGGCGTGCAGTTGTGCACAACGTCGATGTCGGGATCTTTGAGCATTTCCCTGTAATCAGTATAGTATTTCGGTATTCCAAAAAAACCGCAGAGATCCTTCGCCCTCGCTTCGTCCCGTACGCAAAGGGCTGCCACATCGGCGTACCCGAGCCTTTTTATGGCTTCGATATGGGCATTGCCGATATTTCCGACGCCGATTATTCCAGCGCGTATCCGCTTCATGTGCAGTCCTCCTAAGCCGGAAATCTACAGCCTCACTATCCCCTTGATGTAAGCCTCAGGCTTCATCCCGAAGTCTTCGAAGGCAGAATCTATGCCGTCCATGCTGTAGTAATTCGTCATGAGCTTATCAATCTTAAGCTGAGCTTTGGCAACAAGATTCAGGCCTATTTCCATGCAGCGCATTTTGTGATCTATCCTTTTTTCGTGGGCATTGACGATATCCACCGCCTTCCAATTAAGCATCTGGAAATCAACGGACCGCGGACCCCCCTGATGGTACCCTACTATCGAAAGTATTGAATGCCGCTTGAGCATTTTTACGGCAAGATCCAGAGCCTTGGCATTTCCCGTGCATTCGACAACAATATCGACGCCGCCGGTACCGGCACTGTCGGTAAGGAGATACTTCTCCGGCACATCCCCGGGAAGGAAAAATTCGTCAGCGCCGTAGAACCTAGCCAGATCCTCCGTTTCCTTCCGCGCATCAATAGCGATGACGTGATAGGCTCCTTTAAGTTTCATGAGCTGAAGCGCGAGGAGTCCCATGAAGCCTAGACCTATCACGGCTATTGTCTTTCCCAGGCCCACATCGGTGCGCAGGGCTCCGCTCACAACACAGGAAATCGGTTCGCCCAGGGATGCTTCATCAAAACCCAGCAGCGCAGGGTATTTCATTACGGCTGCTGCGTCGGCTGCGGCGAATTCCGAGAAACCGCGCCTGAAGAGACCGGTAACAGCGTCCCCAATCGCGATGCCCGATACCCCGGCGCCGACGCTGATCACCTCACCCGCCACCTCATGCCCCAGCTGCAGGGGCGCGCCTTCAGCCTTGTCCCAGGCGAAGTACTCCGATCCGCAGATGCCGCATGCCTTTACCTTTACACCCACATCGTTGATCCCGACCTTGGGCTTTTCGGTTTCGACGATGCGCGATTGTCGCGGACTGAATACTTCGCTTGTTTTCATAGCTTTTTACGCACCTTCAACGCTCCGGCCTTAGCGGTCACCGACCAATTCCTTGACCACCGCGATATGTTCCGTCTTAAGTGGCAGAATCTCGCTGTTCGCGGCGCTCGTGGCCGAATCCTCCACCAGGATAAGCTTTACGTCCTTCGTTGTCACCGTATTGTGCCAAAGCCCCTTGGGAATATTGTAGACCCTCATCGGCTCCATCTTTGTGGTCGTAATCTGAAGCCCCTGGGCCGTCTGGACGCCGGAGAGGAGAGTGCAGTTGCCCGACAGAAGAATAAACAACTCGTCGGTCTCGTTGTGCCGTTCAAGGCAATCAATGCCGCTGATATCGTTGGCGGGCTTCCAATTCTTAATGCCCACCATCCATTTGGCGTTTTCGTACACCCTTGTCATGCCTTCGCCTGAAAATTCGTAACTCTTGATTTCCATAGTATGTTCCTTTTTGGCCGCGGTCCGGCTATCTATGCTAGCCTTTGCGGGCCGGCGGTCTTTATAAAGCGCAGCCGGCGTTCCGCTAAAGCGCCGGCCCGCTGCCAGTCTGCCTCAAATTACTCGCCTAATAGCCTCAGGCAGTTTTCTTCGATATGGGCCGGAGTGAGACCATAGGCCTTGAAAAGATCGGCTGGCTTGCCCGACTGGCCGAAGCGGTCCTGTATGCCCATCCGCAGGAACTTGGCCGAAGAGTGACCTGCCAAGACTTCAGCCACCGCCGAACCAAGGCCGCCTATCACCGAATGCTCCTCCACGCTCAAGAGAGCCCCGCAGCGATTCGCCGCGGCAAGCACTGCCTCGGAGTCGAAGGGTTTAATAGTGTGCACATTGAGCACCGCGGCTTGAATGCCGCGTTTCGCCAGGCTCTCGGCCGCGCCCAGCGCTTCCTTGACCATCAGTCCCGTTGCCACGATGCAGATATCCTTTCCTTCCCTCAGCACATTGGCCTTGCCGAGAACAAAGGGAGTGTCGGGTCCTGTAAAGGTTTCCACCACCGGCCGGGCTACCCTGATATACACAGGTCCGTCGATCTCGGCGGCGGCGAAGACTGCCTTTCGCGTCTCCGCCGAATCGCAGGGCACGAAGATAGTCATGTTGGGCACTACCCTCATGAGGGCGATGTCCTCCACACTCTGATGGCTGCCCCCGTCCTCGCCCACGGAGAGTCCCGAGTGGGAAAGGCCGAATTTTACATTGGCATTGACATAGGCGATGGAATTGCGGATCTGCTCATAGGCTCGTCCGGTTCCGAAAAGCGCGAAGGTTGAGGCGAAGGGAATAAGCCCCGAATGGGACATGCCCGCCGCCGCGCCCATCATGTTGGCTTCGGCCAGGCCGAAGTTGAAAAAGCGCTCCGGGTACTTGGCCTGGAACAAACTGGTCATGGTGGCATGGGCCAGGTCGGCGTCCAGCACCACTACCTTATCGTTTACGGCGCCCAACTCTACCAGGGCTTCGCCGTAGGCTACGCGCAGTGATTTAGATTCAGCCATTCTGCCCTCCTGCTAATTCTGCCATGGCGGCGGCGTATTCCTGGGCGTTCAGCGGCCTGCCGTGCCAGCCTGAATTGCCTTCCATAAAGGAAACGCCCTTGCCCTTCACCGTGCGGCAGCGGATAAACTTGGGCTTGCCCGAAACCGGAGCCGCCAAAGCCACCGCGATGGCTTCCCTGTCGTGGCCATCCACATCAAAGCACTCAAAGCCAAAGGCAGCGAACTTATCCATCACATTGCCCAAGCCCATGACCTCGTCGTTGGATCCGTCTATCTGCAGACCGTTGTGATCGAGAATAAAGGTCAGGTTATCCAGCTTGTAGTGGGCGGCGGACATGGAAGCTTCCCATATCTGCCCTTCCTGGAGTTCCCCGTCGCCCAATACCGCGAATACGCGGTAATCCGCCTTTTTATATTTCGCGGCCACGGCCATGCCCACCGCTATGGATGCGCCCTGGCCCAGCGAGCCGGTGTTGGCGTCCACGCCGGGGGTTTTAAGCATATCGGGGTGGCCCTGGAGATGGCTTCCGTACTGCCTTAAGCTCCACAGATCCTCCCGGGGGTAATAACCCTTGTCCGCTAGAATGGCGTAGAGGGCGGGGCAGCCATGTCCCTTGGACAGCACAAGCCTGTCCCGGCCTTCCCATGTAGGGTTTTCAGGATCGATCTTCATGGTTCTGTAATACAGGGCCATGAGAATTTCCACCGCGGAGAGGGAGCCTCCCGGATGTCCCGACTGGCAGCGGTAGAGCATCTCTATGATGTCTCTCCGCAGCTGCACGGCTAAGCCGTCCAGAGTCGCGTCGCTCATTCTCAATTCTCCTTATAGTGAACACGAAAGCCAAAGCCCCGGCGGCTGTTCGCCGAAGCCCCGCCCCAAGGCGACCGATCTTTGATCGGCCGCCTTGGGGCAAAAACCTGGCGTCCTCCACCCGGCCTCGGCCTCTAGCCTTTTACCGCCCCTGCGGTAAGGCCCGATATAAGTCGTTTTTGCGCAAAGAAAAACATAATGACCACAGGAATTATGGTGATTATCCCCCCCGCGGTGAGCATGCCCCACTCGACCCCTAACTGGCCGATGAGGTTTTTAAGCGCGACGGGAATTGTTCTATTTGATTGGTTGGTAAACATAACCGCGAAGGTATATTCGTTCCAGGAATTCATGAACACATAGGCTCCGGTAGCCACAATGCCGGGCATCAATATGGGCAGGATAATCTTGAGAAATGCCTGTGCCCGGTTGGCGCCGTCCACCATGGCCGCCTCCTCCAAGGAGAGGGGGAGGTCATCCAGGAATCCGCTCAATAGCCAGATCGAAAAGGGAATGGTGAAGGTTGTGTACGAGAGTATGAGCGATGCGGGCGTGTAGAGAATTCCTATCTTCCTCATTATCGCGTAGAGCGGAATGAGGAGGAGCACCGTGGGGAACATATTGTTCGTAAGGAACATGGACATGAGGAATTTTCGGCCCTTAAAACGATAACGAGAAAAAGAATAAGCGGCTAATACCGATACGGTCACCGAAATGAGGGTGGTGAGCGCCGCCACCAAAAGGCTGTTCCCCATGGGCTTTAAAAAGTTGTATTCGCTGAAAAGCCTTTTATAGGATTCAAAACTGGGCATTGCCGGCCAGTACGTGACAGTCTGACCATAGAGTTCGGCGCTGGTTTTTATGGAGGTGACGAAGGTCCAGTAAAAGGGAAAAAGCAGAAAGACTATGAATGCCGCCAGAAGCAGATAGGAGAACAGGCTTTTCACAAGAGGAAACCCGCGCTTTTTCATGCCTTGCTCTCCTGGTTCTGGAACATTGTCTTGAGGTAGCGGATCGCTACAACGGCGAGCACGAGGGTGAGCATGATGGAGAGGGTGGCCGCATACCCTAAATTAAGGGAATTACCCTTGTTGAATATGTAGACGCTCAAGGTCTGGGTGACATAGGCAGGGCCTCCTTCGGTAAGGTTGAATATGACATCCACCGAATTGGCTACCCAGATTATGCGAAGCAGGGTTGTTACATAGATGACGCTCTTCAGCGAGGGCACGGTGATGAGAAAAAACTTCTGCACGCCGTTGGCCCCGTCCACATCGGCGGCATTGTAAAGCTCGTCGGGAATGCCCTGGAGCCCCGCCAAGAGCATGAGGGCGAAGAAGGGTATGCCCTGCCAGACGATGGTGAGTATTACCGCGGGAAAAGCCGTGGCTTCCTGGGCTAAAAAAGGTATCTGGTCCTGAATCAGCCCTAATCTAAGCAAAAGATCGTTGAGCACACCGTAATTTCCATCGAATATCCATCGCCACATTAGCCCTATGAGAACCCCCGGCGTTACCCAGGGAATGAGGCTTAAGGAGCGCACGATTCCTCTGCCCGGGAACTTTTTGTTGAGCAGCAAGGCAAGCATGAAGCCGAAGACAAACTGCAGCCCCACACCGGCTACAACCCACACTATGGTTTTCCAGAGCGCCCGCCAGAATAAGGGGTCTTGGACTACTTCAACGTAGTTCTTGAAATTATTGAACCCGATGCTGCTGGGCCGCCTCAGGTCGTAGTTCTGGAAGCTCATCAAGAGTGCGTTGATCACCGGTACGAAGACCACGGTGAGCACCACAATCAGGGCTGGGGCTACCAGAAGATAGGGCCATATGGAGCTGTTACGCTTGATCAATCTTCATCCTCCGCCGGGAAGCAGGAAATACAGGATCGCCGACCCGGCGCGACGCCGGGTCGGCGATCCACTCGCACAAATCAGAATACCCGAGGTTTATTTACCCCAGAGGCCGACCTGAAGCTGTTTCATGGCTTCGGCGGCGGAGATCTTGCCCAGAAGAGCAGAGGATACGGTGTTCGGCCAAATGTTGTTGATCCATTCGGTTGTCGTATCCAGGATGGGCAGTATACCGGCCCAGGGGGCTCCTTCGATGGATACCTTCATGAACCTGCTGTTCTGGAAGAAGGGGAGTTCCTTGACCGTTTTGGAGACAGGGACGTTGCCGGTGACGGTGCACCAGGTTTCCTGTCCCTTGCCGGTGGCCAGATAGGCCAGCCACTCGAAGGCTGCGTCCTTGTTCTTGGCCGACTTGAGCATGACATTGTTGGTGTCGCCCATGGAGGTCCACTTGCCCACTCCGCCGGGGAAGGGGAAGGCGCCCACATCGTCGCCGAAGGTCTCGATCATGCCTGTGGAGGAACCAATGTGGTGGACCGTCATAGCGGTCTTGCCGGACTTGAAGTTGGCGATGATCTCCTGGAAACCGTCCATCGGGGCGGTGGGGGGAGCGTAGCCCTTCTTGAAGAGATCGACATAGTCCTGCATGCCCTGGATAGCCTGAGGGCTGTCCATCTTGTCGAAATTGCCGCCCCTGGCCCAGATAAAGGAGCCCCAGGGTTCCTGGCCGCCCTTGGCGCCACGCATGCCAAAGCCGTAGACATCGGTCTTGCCGTCGCCGTTGGTGTCCATGGTCAGCTTCTTGGCGGCTTCCAGGAACTCGGCATAGTTAGTCGGCACGCCGATTCCGGCTTTCTTCATGAGAGAAGGCCTGTAGTATACGTAGAGAACCTGGGTGTTCCAGGGCATCACATAGACGCTCTTGGTGCCTGAAGCCTGGCGCATGGTGTCGTAGAGGCTGGTTTCAATAAGGCTCTTGTCCTTCCAGGAATTCAGGTAGCCGTCCAGGTTGACCAGCAGGCTGTTGGCAGTGAACAGCGGGGTCGAGGTGAGCTTGAAGGACGAAGTGTCGGGTCCGCCGCCGCCCATCACAGCCCTGAAGAGGGTTTCGGAATAGGCGCCGCCGTCCCAGGGATACTCCTGGGCCACTACGGTAATCCCCTTACCGTTGCTCGCGTTGAAATCCGCGGCCATCTGCTGCATTGTGGCGGAGTACTTGGGATTGTCGGCCCAGTACCAATGGGTAATAGTAACCTTGTCCGCGGCGGAGACCGTGAAGGCGAATAGCATAGCCATCGCCAGCGCCGCCAGCATAATTCTTTTCATCATCGAAACCTCCTTGGAAAATTAAAAACTACTTAAGTCCACTATCATGGACATAGGTACCCGTTATTTGCGGCCGCCTGGCGAGCAGCCGGACAGGTGCCTCCGGCGCCGTGCCCGGGAGCCGGCGTTTCCATGCCTGCTCCATGTGCAGCCTCATCGCCCGCCCTGCGGCGTCGGCATCGGCCTTGCGTATTCCCTGGACAATTGCCTCGTGCTCCTCGAAGGTATGGGCAAAACGATCAGGATCGCTTTCGGCGAAGTCGGCGTTCAGGGAAATTATCTGGGGCGTAATGTAACTCACCAGGGATACGCAGACCGGATTTCCGCTGGCCTTCGCGATGGCCAGGTGGAAAAGATGGTCTTCTTCCAAAGCCCTTTCCCCCCTGTCAGCCTTAGCCTTGAACTCGCCATGCCATTTTAATATTTCCGCTATTCCCTCATTATCGCATCTGCGGGCCGCCTGCCCCGCCGCAAAAACCTCCAGCACATCCCGTATCTCGAAAAGACTGCTCGGGTCGAAAGCATCATCCAGATTGCCGATAGCGGCAATAAGACCGGTTATCGCCTTGGGTCCCAGATCGGCAACAATCGTGCCGCTCTTGGGCAAGGTCTTGATAAGCCCGTAGTGCTCAAGCTTGGCCAAGGCCTTGCGTACATAGCCTCGGCTTATGCCGAGCACCTCTACAAGAGAGCGTTCAGAAGGGAGCTTAGCCCCGGCCTTTAGTCTGCCGTAGACCATTTCATCCCTCAGGTACTTGAATACCCGAAGTTCCGCTTCGTTTTTTACGCTCGCTGTCATTTCCGTCTGGCTCACCATCCATTAATTTAAAACTGGTTAACCAAACTGGTTAACCAGCGAAACTCAGTATCAATCAAGTTCCCGATTTTGTCAAATACTATTTTTTATTTCTAAAGGGGCAGGCGACTCGGCCGGGCAAGAAGGAGAAAAGTATCAAGACCGCCGCAGCCAGCGCAGCGATCCACACAACGGCGGAATACTGGGCGTCGGTTTGCAGGCGCTTGATCACTATGCCCGCGTAAGCCCACACCACCACCAGGGGAGCAGCCGCCTGCCGCTTCCACACCGAAAAGCCCAGGGCTACCACAAGCCCGGCGATGATGACCAGCACCGTCCAGAAGCGCGGATCCAGCCCGAAACCGCCCCAGCCTGCCTTTACCAGCACCGCCGTGGCGTTGGCGATGGTTGCCACGGATATCCAGCCCAGATACACCCTCAAGGGTACGGTGAGGAAGAACCTTCGCGGCGCTTCGCCTTTGCCCTCGGCACTTGGTGCCGCTGGATAGAGAGGTCCGCCTGAATCCAGTTTTTTCTGATTTCCCTGCTCCAGCGCTATAAGGCTTCCAAGAATGACCAGCATAAGGATCATTGCCGTGCCTGCAAGTCTCCAGTGCCAGGCAAAGATCCATCCGATATTAGCAGCCATATTGATCAGGAATAAGGCTGCATCCCGCCCAGTCCACGCCGAATCCTGCCCGCGGCGCTGTTCTTTGAAAACTGCCACGATGTACCCTGCCAGTAAAAGGTAGATAAGCCCCCAAATCGAAAACGTGAGCCCCGCGGGCACGAAAAGGTTGGGTATTTCATCCGAAAGAACCCCGGTATTCGCCCCATTGAGCGGCAGGGCGTTGGCGAGTCCGTTGACCACCACTACGCCTAAAAACGCCACGGCAGACAATAGCGCTGCGGGCAGATACTTTCTGCCCGCCGATATCTTGCTGATCATACTAATCTCTCCTCAAACTTTCTTCATTCGTATAGTTGAATATAATTACTGAGCGCTTAAAGAGGCAAAAAAATAATTCTGTATACATTTAATCCAATCAAATAAACGCGCAGCAGGCCACGCGGCATGAAACCCGCCAGCGAATCAAAGCCTTTTGGCATTATCAGCGGAACCGATTTTGAAAGTCTGTTTACTTTTAAAATCGGTTCCTTCTCTTTAAATATTTCTTGACGAATTCCCAAGACAGCACTAGACTCTTGTTGGATGTCCAACAGCGTTTCTTCAATGAAAGAACAGAGAAGGATGAGCCTGTGAACGAGATTTCCTTCAGCAGCCTTCGAAACCCCTCCTTAATCGAGCGCATAAGAAAGAGCTTACTCGATAGGATTATTGACGGAAGGTTTACGCCAGGCGAACGCCTGCCATCCGAACCTGAACTAGCGGGGATGCTGGGCGTAAGCAGGAACTCTCTGCGCGAAGCGATAACCCTTCTGGAAAATGAAGGCTTTCTCTCCAGACGAAAAGGTGTAGGCACATTTATCACTCACAGCACACCGATCATCAAGGGAGGAATCGAGCGGCTTAAAGGCATTGCGGATTTTATTAAGGAAAGAGGCTACATTCCAGGCAATATTATTGAGAAAATTGAAAATGAGAAATGCGACGAGGCAATCGCAATAATGCTTGGCTTGGAACCTGGAGAATTGTTCACAGTTATTGAGACGGTAAAAACCGCATCGGGTAAACGAGTTGCAAGCTGTAACGATTTCATACCCTGCAGATATCTGCAGAAGCCCTTAGAGAAAGCGGGATTTAAAGACTCCATTTTTGAAATTCTCAAAATGGATCATGGAATTAATATTACATTTGCAGAGTGTGATTTAATCGCCACAATTTCCGATGACAGCCTGGCTTCAAAGCTGAGCATGAAAACAGGAAGCCCTGTTCTTCTCCTTGAGCAGATCCATTATAGCGATAAAGGTGAGAAGGTGCTTTTTTCACGCAGTTTTTTCCCATCCGATAAATTCACTTTCAAACTCATACGGAAACGTTGAGATAATTCTATTGAAGGGAGGATCGACATGAAAAGGTTTATTTTGGTGGTGCTGATCGTATCTTTGGCGGCCGGCATGGCGACCGCCCAAACGCTGGAAGTGTTATGGATGGGTTGGCCGAAGGATCAAGTGATGCCGTTGATCAAAGATTTCCAAGCCAAGAATCCCGGAATTAAAATTGACATCCAGCTAATCCCATTCGGTCAATTGTTCCAGACCATAGAAGTCAGACTTGCCTCTGGAGGCGGTACTCCCGATGTGTACATCGTTGATGGTCCCAATACAGCCTCCTATGCAGCAAGAAAATACCTGCTCCCCCTTGATGAGTACTTCAGCGCCGCAGAAAAGAATGCCTGGTTCAAGTCCTCAATCAAGACCGGAACCTATAACGGCCAGTTTGTTTCAGTTCCCTATGGTACATCATCGGCAGGCTTATTTTTCAATAAGGAGATATTCGAAAAATATGGCGTTCCATTTCCCTCTGAAAAGATATCTGGCCGCATGACATGGGAGGAAGTCGCAGAGCTCGCCAAAAAGCTTACAATCGATACAGACAAGGACGGAAAACCTGAAGTATGGGGCCTGGGCATCGAACAGATCGATAGACCATATTTACTGTTCCCATTGACGCAATCGCTTGGCGCCGAGGTCTTGTCGCCCGATGGTTTTGAAACCAAGGGTTATATAACCTCAGACAAATTTGTGCGGGCAGCAAGCTTCTACGGCAAGCTTTTTAACGAATGGAAGGTAAGTCCACAGGGTATCAATGACTCAGCAATCGCCAGGGAGTATTTCGGAACCGGCAAGGCAGCCATGATGCTTGGGAATGAATGGAATATTGCGAGACTTTCAAAATTCACAAATCTTAAGTATGGCTTAGCTCCCTTCCCGTATTTTGCCGGTGGTGTTCCTGTAACACCCACAGGCAGTTGGCACGTGGGCATTAATCCCAAAACAGCAAATAAGGAAGCAGCGGTAGCCTTCGTGAAATATATGACGGGGAAGGATGCGGTTATGAAATGGTATAAACTCAATGGCATCGCACCTGCCCGGCCTGACGTCTATGCTGCCCTTTCCGCAGATTTTTCTAATCCTATGTGGCAGCTCTTCCTTCATGAAATGAACAATACCGCTGTAGCGAGACCAGATACGCCTGGATACTCACAGTACGAACTGATCCTGCGAGAGACTTTCAACGCAATACACTATGGGGCTGATCCGAAAAAGTCGCTTGAGGATGCTTCAGCCAGGATTGACAGGGAACTGAAACGCTTCAAATAGTCTGAAACATCTTAATCAGGCTAATTCAACAGTGCCAGGATAGAGCCTTAGCTCTATCCTGGCACCAACAGGGGACAGAACATCATGTTCAAGAGTCGCGGAGCGGCATGGCTTTTCGTTTTACCCGCCTTAATTCTCTTATTGCTCTTCAAGGTATGGCCGATAGGAGTGTCTTTTTTTGAAAGCGTAATGCAGACAAGCTTTTCAGGAAGAAGGACTTTTGTTGGATTTGAAAACTACCTATATCTTTTCCAACATGATCCCACCTTTTGGAATTCGGTAAAAGTGACTTTTTTATATTCACTTCTCGTTAATCCCTTAA
>JAVEYV010000039.1:0-12175 GCA_034003305.1 Spirochaetia bacterium
TCTGGACAGCCTTGGCTACAAGGGCAGAAGACTGGGCGATGCCGCGGTGTCGCCCTGGCACGCCAATATTTTCGTAAACCTGGGCAAGGCCTCGGCCAAGGATATGCGCTCCCTCATAGATAGTGCGCAAACCGCCGCGCGTGAGGCGTACGGATTCAACCTGGAACCCGAGGTTCTCTTTGTTGGCGATTTTTAGTTCGCCATTCCCTATCCGAAACAAAAAACTCAAGGCCTTCGGCTTGCGCTTCCCTCTGCCGCACCATAGACTAGATAGAAGATGGATTCGATACTGGAACCCGCAGGCATAGTTGCCGTAGTAATGGCCGTTGGCCTCGTCGCTCCCTACCTTTCGGACAAGCTTGGCATTCCTGTGGTAGCCTCCATGACCCTGGCCGGGATACTGCTTGGTCCCGAGCTCATCGGTTTTCTGGAACCAGGCATCCTGCTGCAGCTGCTCGGTTCTCTGGGTTTGATCTTTGTCTTTTTCAACGCCGGCGCAGAAACGAGCCTGGGAATCATAAAAAAACGCCCCTTTTCGGTCCTTCTCTTCGGCGCCCTCACTTTTTTCATACCTTTTGCCGCCGGCTTTATTTTCGGCTATTTCCTTTTCGGGAAGAACCTGAGTTCAGCCCTTATTGTGGGAGCATTCTTCGCGTCATCGGGCTCGCGCAGTATCCAGCCCCTTCTGCCTGCCGATCTTTCCTCTAGGGAATCTGCGGAAATTGGGATAGCAGGCTCGGGCCTTTCCCGGATCGCCGTCACCCTGATCCTGTTCTTCTCGCTTTTTGTCCAGGCCCAATCCATAGCCCTTCCATCCCTCGCGACTTTTGGCATCTGGCTCCTTTATTTCATTGTTCTCGGCATTACCCTGCCCCGTTTCGCCCCCTTTGTGCTGAGAAACATGCGAGCCCAGGGCGGCATCGACGCAATGTTCCTCCTCTTCCTCCTCTTCGCCAGCGCCGCTCTGGCAAGCCTGATCGGTCTTCCCTCGTATTTGGGAGCGCTCTACGCAGGGCTGCTTCTGGCTTCCACCCTGGGCGCATCCAGAACTATATCGGCCAGGGTGAATCTTTTAGGCGAGTCATTCTTTCTTCCCTTTCTCTTTGTCTTTATCGGGGCTCAGGCTAATTTTTCTCAAACCCCCTCCCTGCCAAGGGTCTTGTTGTTCATCGCGGGTTCGGTCCTCCTGGGACTCGGCTCCAAAACCCTGGCCGCCTATTTAACGGGAAAGGCTTTGCGGCTCTCGACCGAAGACAGGGGTCTGCTCTTCGGCTTTTCCTCCTGTTTTTCAGCCTTTTCCCTGGCCACCGCATCGGTTGCCGGCAGTACAGGGCACTTCGACCAGCCGCTCCTGGGCGGCGCAGTAATCCTCGTGATCCTCTCCACCAGCCTCACAGCCCTGGTTGCCCGCACTGCAGGCTACAGGCTGAGAAGGAAAAACTCCGAAAGCCAAGGCAAGCCCTTCTTTGAAGGCAGCCGCATCCTCATTCCGCTTTCAAAACCCACAAGCTCTCACCATCTTATCGAGCTGGGAGAACTGCTTCAGGAACAGAGCCTCGGTTCGCCCCTGCTTCCCCTTGTAGTCATGCCCGAGCAGAACAGCGAGGAGCGGCGAAAGGCCGAGACCATGCTGGCAGCGGCCTTGATGCGCGGACTGGACCCCCAAACCCCTGTAAGCCCCCTTTTCAGGGTCGAGACGAATGTCGCCTATGCCATTCTCCAAAGCGCCGAGGAACAGGGAGCCGATACCATTCTTGTGGGATGGAACAAGCCTCCCCGACTGGCCAATGCCTTTTTCGGCTCCGTTATCGATCAAATTTTAAACAGCTGCGACCAACGAGTGCTGGTCGCCAGGCTTGTGGCTCCTTTACAGTCTTCCCATATAGCGGCGGTACTCCCGCCCTTCTGCGAAACCCACGAGGGCTTTAATGCAGCCCTGGCGGTCCTGAAGGCACTGACAAAAAAATACCAGTCCAAACTGCACATAGTCACGCTGAAGGGGCAAAATGCGAGCATAACCCGCGCGCTGCGGGAAGCCAATTTCGGCATCAGCTATCAGAGCATGGAAATCGAAGCCTGGAAGGACATCGGGAAAACCCTCGAATCAATTCCCGGGCAGTCGAGATTTTTTGTCCTGTTCAGTGCCCGGCCTTCCGAGGCATCCTGGCATCCCGCGGTGGAACGGCTTCCCCATCGGATCGGTGAGGAATTCCCTCAATCCAATCTGCTCATAATCTATATGGCCAGGGGTGAGCAGGCCGCATACCTGAACCGCTCGGCCCTGCCTTCGGTCTACTCGGGCGCACCGGGCGCATCTGGCTCATCGAGCGCACCGGGCGCATCTGGCTCATCGGGCGCACCCGGCGCTCCGGGCTCATCAGGCGCACCTGCTTCATCAGGAGCATTTGCTGCATCAGCCGGACCTAGCTCATCAGGAGTATCGGGAACATCGGACTCGCCGGCCGCACAGGGCTTGCCGGCCTCGACGGTCTCCGCGCCGCAAAAAAATGCCATTCCCGAACCCTCCCCTATCCCCAACGGCGATATTACTGCCCCTTCACGATCCAGACAGATTCTCGAGCACGCAGTAGCCCAGGGAACCATACGGGTGAACATGAAGCACAGCGCCTTGGCCGACGGTATCTTCGAGCTCGTATCATCGGCCTTTCCTTTCGATAGAAGGCTCTCCAGCAGGCTGAGCCTGGCCCTTACCGAACAGGTCCAGCGACAGCCCATCGAGATAGCCCAGGGGGTGGTTCTCATGCATGAACGGCTGGAGAACATCAGAACACCCATCCTCTGCATGGGTTCACAGCGGGAGGGCTTCAGGGTATCCCTGCTTGAAAAGCCCGTGCGAATTCTCATCCTCATCCTCGTCCCGGAGGACGAAAAGCCCGAAGAGCATCTCTCGCTTCTGGGCGACATAGCAAGTCTGTTTAGAAAACAAAACCTTGCAGCCATTCTTCTGGAGGCTGAAAAGGCCGAAGATCTGCTCGTGTAAATTCAAACATCTACATTAATTGCGACTCCAATAGCGACTCCGCATCTCAGCTATGCCTCAACCTGACAGCCTGGCATGCGGGGATTAACATCCCCTCCTCTAAACCAGCGCCCAGACCGTAAAAAAAAGGCCGTCCTGGAATTCTCCAAGACGGCCTTAAGCTCTTTCCGGAACAAGATCCGGATTCAAGGTTTCTACTGATTCTTTATGAGCACGAACTCCACGCGCCTGTTCTTCCAGCGGTTCTCCACATCGAAGAAGCTCACCACAGGCTCGCTGGAGCCCAAGCCCTCAACGCTCAGCCTTCTGGCATCAACTCCGTTGCCCACCAGCATCGTGCGCACCAGCTCCGCCCTTCCTGTCGACAGGGGTATAAGCTCCTTGGTCTCCTCGCTCTGGATCCTGGTCTGGGAGTATCCCAGCATCTTGGCCACGTTGTTGGCATGACCCTCGATCCGCACACGGTAATCCGGGAACTTGTTGAGAATCTGGGCGATTCGAGCAATCACCTGCTCGTTGCGCGCCACTATGTCGGCCGAAAGGCCCACAAAGTCGGCATAATTTGCCCTGAACACGATAGAAGGCACCTTTATCTTGAGCCTGTCGCCGTCCCGTATGACAAGAACATCCACGGCGATGATGCCTGAAACGGTGGTGCTGTTGCCCAATTGATCCCGGGCAGCGAAGCTGAAGCGGTAATCGGTGGCCGATTCAACCAGCTCGCCTCTGGACGACTTGCCGTCCCAGGTAATCGTGGCGGGAGGCTTGCCCTTTCCACTCCAGTCCTTGAACAGCCGCTCGGAGCTCACCGCGTTGGGATTGCTCGACTCTACAATGGCGGCCTCGAATACTTCGAGTTTCCAATCCACCACGCCCGCCTCAGCATCCACTTGGATATCAAAGCTCAGCCTGTCGTCCACCCCGTCGTCGTCCGGGCTGAAGTACTCGGGCCGCAGGCTAATGGTCACCGCCGGCGGATCCACATCCACCAGCACCGGGGCACTCGTGGCTTGGGCTACATCGCCCTTTTCGTAATTCACCACCAGTTTGCCGATATACTCGCCCTGGACCACCTGGCCCTGGAGATCTCTGCCGTCCCATACGAGCCGAGCAGGAACATCCGACCCGGAGCTGCCGAAGAAGCTTCGCTCCACCCCTTGGGTGTCCATGAGGGAGAAGCGCCAGGATTCGATACCCTCCCGCCGCTCCACGACTATGGTAAAGGAAACCTCATCCCGGATCCCGTCGCCGTTGGGCGACATGCCGGTGTCGGAAGCTGTCACATAGACCCGGGAGGTCGAAGCATCAACCCTGATTCCGTTAACCCTGGCCGAAGCCGCGTTGCCCGCCGCATCGCTGGCGCCTACCTCGTAAGAATACTGGCCGTCGGCCACTACCCTGCCTGAGGCATCCTTGCCGTCCCAGACAAAGCTGCGCGCCTCATTTTTCCAGGTCCAACTCCGCACCACCAGGCCGGCCGCGTTTCTCATCCTGCCGGTCCAGTCGTCGCCCAGGCTGGAATTCTGACTTATTGTAATCGTATCCTTGTTGCCGTCGCCGTTGGGCGAGAAGAGCAGGGGCGTTGCCGAAACGCTGATCGTCGGAGCCACCCTGTCCAGCAGGATCCTGGGGCTGGCCAGCTCGAAGAGGTCGTCGTTTCTATAGTGAATTCTCGCTGCGACCTGATACTCCCCATCGGGGGCCATTATGCCGGATTCGGTCCGGCCGTCCCATACATACTGATCCTTCAGGTCAGCCCCGCCCCGCCAGGTTCGCACCGGGCTGGACTGTCTGTTGCCGCCCGCATCCAAGGAGAATATCGACACATCGTAATCGGCAATCGTCTGAGCCTTGGGCGCCTGAATATTGATGTAGAGTGAATCCTTTACACCGTCGCCATTGGGGCTGAAAGCCTTCTGATCCACATCGAGCCGCACCGTCTTTCCGGTTGCGTCCACTTCGATGGGCAGTTTTGAAGACACAAAACTGTTCTCGGCCTGATCGATGGATCGGAGTTCGTAGTAGTACAGACCGTCGGGTACGATACTGCCGGTCTGGTTCTTCCCGTCCCAGGTGATGGAAGTCAAGCCATTTTCCCAGGTCCAGGACCTGACGATCCTGGAACTCGAGTCGGTGATCTGACCTTGCCATACATCGCCGGGCAAAGCATATTGTATTATTTCCACCGTATCGGTGCGGCCATCCCCGTTAGGCGAGAAGATTGAGGCTGAAGCCCGCAGTTCTGCCTGGGGCGCCACCCTGTCCACCAAGAGAGGACCTATCTCCTGTTGGTGGAGATCGTCATTGGTATAGAGCACCATAAGCCTGGCGTAATACGAACCGTCAGGAGCGGGGATCCCGGAATCGGTGGAGCCGTCCCAGTAGTACTGGCTGCGAATATCAGAGGAACCCTTCCAGCTCTTGACCGGGAGGGAAGAATCGCCGCCTCCGGCTTGGACAATGGTGAGTTCGAATTTCTTGACCCGCTCGGGATACTGGGCGCGCAAACCTAACAGAAGCCTGTCACGCTTGCCGTCGCCGTTGGGGCTAAAGGCCAGGGCGTCCGCATCCAGCCGCACCGTCTTTTTTTCTGTCTCGACGGCGATGAATAGTTCCTTGCTGAGCGTTCTGTTTCCGGCAAGGTCGACCGCCTCGGCTTGATAGCGGTATCGTCCATCTCGCACAAGGGCGCCGGTCTCGTCTCTTCCGTCCCATGTAAAGCCGGCGACCTCGTCCTTCCAGGAATAACTCTTTACCAGCCTGCCGTCCGCCGCCTTAATGCTGGCCTTCCAATCGTCTCCCTTGAGTGAATTTTGCCTGATCTCGACCGAATCGGATCTTCCGTCGCCGTTGGGGGAGATAATCTCCAGCGAAGCCGAGACATCGATCCTCGGAGCTATCCTGTCCACCAGGAAGCTGGGGGTGGGCGCTTCGATCCGATCACCGTTGAGGTAATTTACCCTAATGCTGGCTGCGTATCGTCCATCGGGAGCCTGGACGCCTGAGTCGCTCTCGCCCCTCCATACGATGCGCTGGGGCGCAGCGCCTGTACCCTTCCAGCTTCGTACCGCCGACATGGCCATTGGGCCGTCCTGGGCTACGATAATAAGCTCATAATCCTTAACCCGTTCCGGGGCTTGGATGATAATTCCGATGCCCAGTTCGTCCCTCTGCCCGTCTCCGTTGGGGCTGAAGGCTCTCTGATCGATATCCAGCCGAACCGCCTTCTTCTCCGTTTCCACCGCCACAGGCAGCCTTCCGGAGCTGTAGCTGTTGCCGCCGACATCGCTGGACTTCAATTCGTAGTAGTAGGTCCCGTCGGCTACGATAGCCTGGGTGGAATCCCTTCCGTCCCAAACCAGATTTTCCAGCTTGCCTTCCCAGACCCAGCTCTTAAGCAGCTCGCCGCCTGAACTGTAAATCGAGGCTTCCCACCTGTCGTTAGGTGTAGCCGCTTCCTGAGCTATGCTGACAGTATCGAGAATCCCGTCGCCGTTGGGAGAGAATAACTTTGTCGAAAGGGAGACCGTAGCTCTGGGCGCAATCCTGTCGACCACGAAGGGGCCGGCGGCCGCCTCGGCCGAATCCCCGTTCGGATACGAAATGCTTAAAAGGGCGGAATACTCACCGTCGGGAACGGCGACGCCTACGTCGGACTGTCCGTTCCACTCGAAGCTTCTGGGCAGAACCGCGCTGCCCTGCCAGGATTTTACCGGCCTTAAAGTCCGAGAATCGCCCGCGACTCCCCCGGCCACGATCCACATGCGCCAGGATTCCAGTCTTGAAGAATCGGTGGCATCAGCATTGAATACCAAGCTGTCCTTGACGCCGTCTCCATTGGGGCTGAAAGCGAGGCTGTCCGCCGCCAGGCGGAGTTCTTTCTTGCGGGTATCCACCTCAAAGGGCAGTTCCTTCGAGGTAAAGGCGTTGCCCGATTCATCCGTGGCGCTGATCAGGTACCTGTAGTTGCCGTCGGGCACGAGGAAGCCAGAGTCTCCCACCCCGTCCCAGGCAATATTTTCTGGCTTGCCGAAGAACTCCCAGGATTTTACGCTCTGTCCCTTGGAATCCAGAACAGCAGCCTTCCACAGTTTTTCGGCTGAGCCGCTCTGCTCTATGGTCAGTAGTGACTGATCGGGATCGCCTGAAGGATTGAAGGCCTTTCTGTCAGCCTTGACCGTAACCGATGGATAGGTTCTGTCCAGAACGATATCCTGGCTTTCAGCCAGACTTGAGAAGCCGTTGATGTAAGCAAGTTCCAGGCTCGCTTTGTACCGCCCCTCAGGTAAAGCTGCGCCGTCGGCGTTTTTACCCTCGAAGACATAGCGTTCAGCCGGCACTTCGCCGGCTTTGCCTGAGTGGACCAAGGCTTCTCTGGCAGCGCCCTCGAGGCCGTGGATCGAAAATTTCCAACTGACAAGTCCGTCCAGCGTTTCAATCTGCGGTGAAACAACGACGGATTCCGCTATGCCGTCGGCGTTGGGGCTAAAGGCTTCCCTATCCAGCTTGAGACTCGAGACCGGGCGTCTGGTATCCACCCTGACAGGAGCCGAGCTCACCGCAAAGCTGTTGCCCGCCCTATCCATGGAGAATACGTAGACCTCATAGTCCCCGTCGGCCACCAGCCTGCCCTGATCGTCCTTGCCGTTCCATTCCAGCGATTCGGGCAGGTTTTGGGAATATCGGCGAACCACCTTTTCGTTCTTGTGGGAATCCCTGATTATGAGGTTCCAGGTGTCCTCTTCGGAGGAATCAAAGGTAAAGATAAAACCGTCCCTCGAGCCGTCCCCGTCGGGACTGAAGATATTATTGCTTTCGGCCAGCCTGATGGTCGCCGAAGGGGGAGTCCTGTCCATATAGAAGGGAGCGCTGAATTTTGTGTCGCCGTAACCGTTTCTGTACTCGAAACTGACCGAAGCTTCGTACTGACCATCCGCAAAAGCCTGTCCGGCTTCGGAGAAACCGGTGAATGTATACGAAGCTTCCGGAGGATTATCTGCCCCTCCCCAGACTCGCCAGACCTTGGTCTTTTCAGGATTATGCACCGCCACTTCCCAGCTTGCCAGGTTTTCGAATGATTCAAAACTGGGCATGATCAAAAGACTATCGCTGATACCATCGCCGTTCGGGCTCATCACCACCGCGTCTGTTGCGATCGAGACCCCGGGCCGCCTAGTATCCACCACTATGTTCCGCACGTCACTCTGGGCGAGATTTCCCGCCTCGTCCCTGGTGGAAAGCCTGAGACTGTAGCTGCCATCGGGAACACGGCTGCCGTCGTTCGCCGTGCCGTCCCACTCGAAGTCCGCGGGGGCGCTTCGATCAGCGTATTCCCTGGAACGGACCAAATTCCCTGTACCGTCGAAGAGTTCGATTTTCCAGCCACTCTCCACCGAACCGGTATTTCTAAAGGCGATAGTATCCTTTTTTCTGTCGCCGTCGGGGCTCAGAACCATCGTCGGCTCCAGGGAGCGGGCGCTGGCCAGGGGTTTTGTGCTATCCACGACCACCGTCAAGCAGCTCAGGTAGTCCAGGTTTTCATTACCATTGTCATCCCAGGCCCGGAGGCTGAGGGTATAAGAACCGTCGGGAACCTTGTCGCCTGCGTCATCCTTGCCGTCCCAGCTTAAACTGGATGGAACGGTTACGCTTTTACGCGTATACCCGAGGGCCGAACCCAGAGAATCGAAGCCGCGTATTGCCTCCACCCTATCGTTGGACTCTCCAATAGTCCGCACGATCTTGCCGGCCGATTGATCCTCCACCGTAAGCTTCCAGCCTGTGATATAGCGTTCGTCACTTATGGATATGGGAATGTCAAGGCTGTCCTGCAGCCCGTCGCCGTCGGGAGAGATATGGACGGTACCGCGATAGGCTGCCGGTAACTCTGCCTTTATGACAGGGGCTGTTCTGTCCCTGAGACCGAAACTCAAGGAAGCGCCGGCGCTCATCGCATACAGCGAGTCATAGAGCGGAGCGATGGCGGTGCCGATGCCTATGGTAGCGTCTCTATTGCTTCGGCCTCCGAACTTGAATCCTCGATCCAGGCTGATGGTGCCGATGATGCCGAGGCTGGGCAGGTAACTCCTGCCCGTACCATTGAGAATGTCTCTCAAACCCGCCGACCAGCCCAGCCTCAGGGCGATCATCTCCCTGAAAGCGATTCCTACAGAGATATCGAAGCCGAGATCCTGGAACGAGGGACTCCATACATCGATGCCCGCATCCAGGTTCCAATAATAGTTTTGGACAAGATTGCTCCGAGCCCCCAGTCCCAGAGTAAAGGCCGAAGGATAGGAGCTTGCCGCGCCGCCGAACATGCCTGCGGCTGCAGGGGTCGAGTAGCCCTTGCCCATATCGAGGATCGAAAGACCGAAACGAGTATCCTTGAATATACCCAGGTCGCCGGCCAGCCATGTGGCGCCTAGATCGAGGGAAAGCCCCCAGCCGAAGCCGCCCTGTCCACCCATGGTTAGGTCTACCGCAGTTCCCAGAAAGAGCGAGGGAAGAAGGTCCTTCGCGAAGAACCCCGTCAAGCCGCCAAAGCTGCCCAGGGGCATACTTGTCATCCCTGCAGCGGAGGAGAAGAAGCGGGCCGCCCCTCCCCAGACCCCGTAGGGAGCAGGAAGCGAGAAGGCCAGCGAAGCGGCGGAGCCCCAGCCCTGCCCTGCCGTTCCAAAGTCCGTAATGCCTGTGTAGGCAGCTTCAAACTGTATGAGTTGATTGTTCGCGATGACCGAGGGATTCGAGAGAGCAGCCCAGGGATTCGAGGGTCCCGTCACCGTCGGCGTATAGGCCAAACCCCAGGGGGAGTAGATAGAGGGCAGGAAGTAGCCGCCCTTGGGAGGGTTATAGGCTGAAAGTGGGATAACGCAGAGAATTGTCGTTATCAAAACCGCGATTCGGATCTTCTTTAAAAAAGACATGGGTCTTCTCCCTGTGGCAACTTTGGGCTACATACATAGGTATCACGCAATCCGGTAAACGACAGGACCGAAGCGCTGCCGCCAGAGCCGGAAAAAGACGGAATCCCTTTTACATGTATCGACAGGAAGCAGGAGGAAATTTACACTTCTTAGGCTATTTACAGCCCTATTGATACATTATCAGACTGGGCCGCGGCTCTAGCGCCATAACCTCCGCCGGACTCAATAGGGGGTTGTCCCAGCCGGCCAGCGGAAACTCGGATTTAAAGAAGAGCTTAAAGCCCTTGACCGGGATATTTTCCGCCCTTGAGTTCTGCGCGTAGGAATTTCGTTTTACCGCCGGACTGCCGAAACCGTCTGCGGTATGGACGAGAAGCACCCTGTCCAGGTTTGCCCTAACCAAGTCGCGGTTGCGAATCATCTTTTCCTGAAACTGATGGACCACCAGCATTCGAATACCGGGGATATTGTTGGCAACGATATAGTCCTGCATGATGCGCTGAGCCTGGTTGAGTTCCTCGGCGGTGATGGAGCCAATCTCCTTCATCGGTTTCAAGGTCCTCCACTCAGGGTCAATGGCCAGATGGACATTAGGGTAGCGCAGGAAGGGAAGAATACGTTGCATGGATTCTTCGACGCTGTACTTTCCTATCTGATGGTCGACAAAAACCAGCATTCCCCGCTGCTGAGCATAGAGGATGTACTCCTCGAGAACCGAATCCTTAAGATACCCGATCTCCCCGCCGGGCCAGCAGGTTCCATAAATAATATAGTAGGCCGGAACAGCTCCGTCCTTGCCGTTCGCCTGGTCGTAATATCCGGCATAGGCCTCCACCATCCTTGCGATTTCTTCCTTGCTGTGAAGCCCCAGGATTCCCATCCGCTGGGATAAGGGATGTCCGTAAAATGCCACGATCGTATTGTTCGCCAACAGCGGTATTCTGTCATGAACCGGTGTGGAGTGCGCAGGACCCGGAGCCTTAGAAACGGTTTGAGGCAGGGAATCCTGGGATGCCTTTCTATATAGAGAAGGGAAAAGCCTGTAGGGTGTGGTGTCTGAACTAACACTGAATGCAAGTACAAAAAAGAGCGGGAGAGTGAGGAGGATGGATCGCCGTGCGGGCATAGGGGCTCCCTTATTGCTACGATGAAGTTATAGGAACAGTATCGACATATAGGAGCTGAAGCTTAAACGCAGCAAAGCTATTTAAACCTCTCTGCTTTGGCGCAATCCCTGCTGTTTCTTTTCAGACCGAGGAAAAAATTTCTCCCACCGGGAAATTTTTTCCTCACAATCCGCCAAAAGCCCATTCTATATCGAAGCCTGACAATAAAACTATTTGTCACTATTACACTATTTTATTTTATCATATGGTATTATAACTTTTATTAACAAATTCAGCACTTTGGCACGACTATTGCTTATTATTATGTGTCCGCAAGACGGAATACGATACGGTCCGAAGGCCTCGTACATGAGGAGTTACGGATCGGTCAAAGAAAGAACTATAGAGGAGAATAGCTATGAAAAAAGCTCTCGTTGCAATCGCTATCGCTTTTATCGTGGTCGGCGCAGCCGCCGCCCAGCCCTTTGGTCAGTGGAATCAGCCCCGGGGAACGGTTCCCGGCAGGGGACAGGTTCAAGCAGCCCCGTACGGACGCATGGGAGCACTTCCCGCCGCAACCCTGAGTGTTGAAGAGATCAACCTCGAAGGAAAACTTGAACTGGTGGATGCTCGGGTAGCCATCAAGAAAGATGATAAAACCTATTTCGTCATGATCCCCTCCAGGCTTTTCGGCTTTGTAGACGGGCTCAAGGAAGGCGCATCGGTTAAGATCGAAGGCTATACCAGGGTTCTGCCCAATGTCGAAAACAGCTTTGTGGTGCATGTAAACACCCTCGATGTCGACGGCAAGGTCATCGACCTCGGTCTGGACGAGAAGGCCGTGGGTTTCAGGTCCGGCATGATGGCCCAGCGCGGCGCCATGGGCGGCCGCTCGGGCAGGTGGGGCCGCTAGGCTGAGCCTGCTGCGCAGATAGAGCGCCTATGGGCTACATCTGATTGCCCGGAAAAACCATAAGGGCTGCCATGGATTTGCATCCATGGCAGCCCTTTAATTAGTTCCTCGAACCTTGTTGTAGAAGAGGTCGTCCAGGATACCTGGGCGACCTCTTTCTTTTCTTTTTACTATTACATGTCTTTACATCAGCGCATACCCAGGAAGATAATCCCGCTTCCTCGATAAC
>JAVEYV010000040.1:0-11964 GCA_034003305.1 Spirochaetia bacterium
AGGCCTTGTTCCCTTCAATGTATCTCAATCCAACCCCACTAGGGTAGGATTAGGACTTGGGGCAGACCGCATAGCCTCTGCGCTGGCCAGCAGGGATAACGCCCTATATTACCCGGAACCCAGGGGCTTGGCCAACGCCCGGATAGCTGTCGCCGGACATTTTTTGCCCGGAAGGGAGGGCCGCACCCACGCCGATCCCGAGCGCTTTCTTCTCTGCGCCTCGACTTCTGAGGCCTATTCCTACCTTTTCAAACTGCTCTGCGATCCTGGAGACAGCATTTTAATCCCGCGGCCGGGATATCCTCTTTTCGACCAGCTTGCCGCATTGGAATCGGTAAGCACCATACCTTACAGGCTAGATTACCGCCACCCTTCGGGATGGACTATCGATATCGATTCGATTGCCCAGGCATTGTCGGCCCGTCGCGGAGCCAAGCCAAAGGCAATCGTGCTGATAAATCCGAACAATCCCACCGGCTCCTATGTCCACGCCAACGAATTGTCAGAGCTTATCCAGCTTTGCGCCGAACACTCCCTGCCTATCATCGCCGACGAGGTATTTTTCGGCTATGATCTTGAGCCTCGGGAGGATAGGCGTTCCCTATTCGGCCTTGAAGACTGCCTGACCTTTACCCTGGACGGCTTTTCCAAACGGCTCTGCCTTCCCCAGGCAAAGCTGGGCTGGATCTACGTCTCAGGTCCGGGTAAGGAAGCTCAAGGCGCCATGACAGCCCTAGAACTCATAGCGGACAGCTTTCTCTCCGCAGGAGCTCCGGTCATGAACGCCGCCGCCCGGCTGCTGGACTATGAAGAAGAGCTAAGAGCTTCGGTTCGGGCGAGGATGGCCGAGGTGCTTTCGGTGTACAGGGATGTGTTGGAAGGCGAGGCTTCGCCTCACCGCATTCTTCGTTGCGAGGGAGGATGGACGGCTCTTGTGCAAAGTCCCCGTTTCGCCGACGAGGAGCGTCTTGCCTGGGAACTGCTTCGGCGAGAAAGGCTTTACATACAACCCGGCTATTTTTTCGATATGGAGAATGAGGCATTTTTCGCCTTCAGTCTGATTCTCAGACCCGAGGAAGCCAGGGAAGCGGCGGAAAAATTCAGGTCCTTCTTCGATCACTACGATACTCAATAATAAGGAGATAGCAATGTCAGCCAAAATCATCGACGGAAAAGAAATCGCCAGGGAAATCAGGGCGGAGATAAAGGAAAAGGTAGCAGCCCTCGTCGCCAAGGGAATAACCCCTGGATTGGGGGTAATTCTTGTTGGAGAAGATCCCGCTTCGGTTTCTTACGTTACCGGCAAGGAAAAAGCACTGGCAGAGGCCGGCATGGCCAGTTTCGGACGTCATCTGCCCGCCGATACCAGCCAGGAAGAGCTCCTTGCCCTGGTGAGAGCATATAACGAGGACCCCCGGATTCACGGAATTCTCGTTCAGCTACCCCTGCCCAGGCATATCGACGAAAAGGCGGTGATAGCCGCCATAGCTCCCGATAAGGATGTGGACGGGTTTACCCCAATCAATGTTGGCAGGATGCTCTTGGAGGAGCCCTGTTACCTGCCCTGCACGCCCAACGGCGTCATCGAACTGATTCGCCGGAGCGGTGTGGAGACTAAGGGCGTTCATGCGGTGGTCGTCGGAAGATCCAATATCGTCGGCAAACCCCTTATCAATCTTCTTATCCGCAAGTCTATCAACGCTACGGTTACCCTCTGCCATACCGGAACCAAGGATCTCGCATCCTACTGCAAGAGGGCCGATATCCTGATTGCCTGCGCCGGCAAGGCAGGTCTTGTCAGCGGCGACATGATCAAGCCGGGAGCCTGTGTCATCGATGTGGGGGTTAACAGGGTCGAGGATCCCAGCGCGGTTAAGGGCTTTCGCTTGAAGGGGGACGTGGATTTCGACTCCGCTGCAAAGGTGGCCGGCTGGATTACTCCCGTACCCGGCGGGGTAGGGCCTATGACCATAACCATGCTCCTGGCAAACACCGTCGAAGCAGCCGCTCGTCGGTCCAACTAGCCGGTCGGGTACAGGGAGATACCATGCTCGATGTACAGTCCATGCGGGACGAGCGGCGGATTCCTATTCAAAAGGTGGGCGTCAAAGGAGTTCGGTACCCTATAGCGCTCAAGGACAAGGCTGCCCAGGTTCAACAGACCACGGCGGTGGTCAATCTTTATGCGGATCTTCCCCACCACTTTAAGGGAACCCATATGAGCCGTTTTATTGAGGTATTCGAGGAATTCCGCTTCGACCTGTCCATGCCGAATTTCCTTAAAATGCTGGATAAGATCCGCGGCGAGCTGGATGCCGCCACCGCCTACTCGGACCTCCATTTCCCCTATTTCATGCAAAAGACGGCTCCGGTCTCAGGCCAGAAATCGATCATGAGCTACGACTGCAGCTACGAGGGCAAGGTGTCCAAGGAGGAACAGTCCTTCGTTGTGGGAGTTAGAGTCCCGGTGCAGACCGTCTGCCCCTGCTCCAAGGCTATCTCCGAACGGGGAGCCCATAATCAGCGGGGTCTGGTCACCCTCAAGGTGGCGTTGGGACCGTTTTTCTGGATCGAGGATATGGTTGCCATTGTGGAAGAATCGGCTTCCAGCGACCTGTTCACCCTGCTCAAGCGGGATGACGAAAAATACATCACCGAAAGGTCCTATAATAGGCCCAGGTTTGTCGAAGACCTTGTGAGGGAAGTATACTTAAGGGTAGATTCCCTTGGGAAATTCTCCAGGTTTTCCGTAGAAGCCGAAAATTTTGAAAGTATTCACAATCATTCGGCCTACGCGTTTGTGGAAAAGCAGTAAGGAGCTCACTATGGCCGAGAAATATCCTGTAGAAAAAAAAGACTTGAGCGATAAAGGCACCAAGGGAATAATGTCCGCCGGCGCGGGCTTGGGCCTTTTGGGCGTCAACGCACTTCTCGGCGTTCCCGTCCTGGGCTGGGCTCTGTCGGCGGGGCTGGTGCTTCTTGGCGCCATCGGTCTATTCGGCAAAACAAAGACCGACAAAACCTCGGGGAGCATACTTACCGCGGCGGGTGTTGCGGGAATAGCCACCATGTTCCTGCCCGGCCTTGCCAGAGGCCTTCTCGGCGCCGGCGGACTGGGGCTTCTCATCTATGGAATCATAAATATCGGCTCCTTTTTTTCGGGGCTCAGGCGGAAAAACTAAGATCTGGAAAGTATCGAAAGCATGAAATATCTACTCGAAACCTACGGCTGTCAGATGAACAAAGCCGAATCGGCGGCCGTGGAAGCCTTATTACGGGAACGCTCCTGGACTCCCGGGACCGTGGAAGAGGCGAATCTCGTCCTCATCAACACCTGTACAGTGCGGGCTACCGCCGAGAACAGGGCATGGGGAAGGATTGCCTTCTTCGCCGCGGAGAAGAAGAAGCGCAGGTTCTCTCTGGCCTTGCTGGGCTGCATGGCCGAGCAGTACCATCAGGAGATTAAAAAAAGAGCTCCCGCGGTGGACTATGTGCTGGGAACCTTTCAAAAACAGGACCTAGGTCTCGTCCTGGATCAGATCGAGATGGGGAGCAGCTACGATCTTAGCCAGGAAAGCCCCGCCTATGTCTTTGCCTCCTCCCACCATGAGCCCGGAGCCTTCAGGGCATTTGTTCCTATCATGCATGGCTGCAATAATTTTTGCAGCTACTGCATCGTCCCCTATGTGCGGGGCAGGGAAATTTCCAGAGACCCAGAGGCGATTATGGCAGAGCTGGATGCCCTGGCGGCTGCCGGTGTGCGTGAAGTTACCCTGCTCGGGCAGAATGTCAACTCGTACCGGTGGAAGGGTTCCCAAGGACCCTTGGATTTTCCGGGCCTGCTCAGACTCATCGCCGCCAGGCTGGGAGGCGAGGGGAGAAGCAAGGACAGCGGTATCGGTTGGGTCCGCTTCCTTACCAGCCATCCTAAAGATCTATCCGACGAGCTCATCGCGGTTCTGGCATCCGAGCCCATTTACTGCCGACACATACATCTCTGCCTACAGTCCGGTTCCAATCGAGTTCTGGCCCGGATGAACCGAAAATATACGAGGGAGTACTTTTTCGGTCTCGTGGAGAAACTGCAGAAGGCCGTTCCAGGGCTTTCGTTTTCCACCGACCTTCTGGTGGGTTTTCCCGGGGAAACCGAGGAGGACTTGGATGAAACCCTGGATGCGATGCGAAGGGTGAAATTTTCCTACTCCTTCATGTACCACTTCAATCCGAGGGAGGGCACTCCCGCGATGAGCATGGACGACAAGGTGCCTGAGAAGACAAAGAAGGCGAGGCTGGCCAAGGTCATAGCCCTGCAGAAGGAAATCACCGAATCGCTCATGAACCAGCGAATCGGGGCGGTGGATGAAATTCTTGTCGAAAGTCTGTCCAAGCGCTCAAAAATGGAAATTCTGGGAAGAACGGCAAGGGATGAAATGGTGGTGCTTCCAGGAGAGACCGCCTTAATCGGTCGCTTTATGCGGGTGAGGCTCCTTTCCAAATCAGGGAACACCTTTAAAGCGGAAGCGGTGAATGGCTAGATCTTCGTTTGTCTCGGCAAGAATCTGGACCTTCCTGGCCATATTTTTATTTGTCGCCGGGCTGGGAGCCCAGACTTCGTCAGGCACATCCTCTAAAAAAACCTCCGGCACTGGCTCGGGCACAACTTCCTCCAGCGGGAGTACAGCGAGCCTCTCAGCCGCCCGGACAGCCCTGGCCAAGATTCAAAGCCTCGATGCCCTGGCGGCATCCCTGGAGGGCTATGCGTTTTCCCTGTCCCCCCACGATGCGGTAACTCTTATTCGTGAACAGCTTCCCCGGCTTAAAGAGCAGAAAAAAATCGACATCGCCCGACTCGGGGGCTCCCTCGCACTTATGATCGGGCGCTACGAGGATGCGGCTTTTATGTTCGGCCTGGCAGCTCGGGAGGACCCCGAATCGGGCATCGAAGCAGCCCGCAGCTACCTCGCGGCGGGCAATATAAAAGAAGCCAGGGCTGTATTGGAGCTTCTGCAGGGACGATTTTTTGACCCTTCGGTCGAAGAGAAAAAGAAAATCACCCTGTCCTGGCTCCTTCTCCTGGAGGACAAGGGAGAATCAGCCTTTGTCATTCTCAAGGATATGGTTTCCCTTCAGGCCGGTCCGGCGAATAAGAGCGCCTCAGGACAAGGCGCCGCGGGGCAGGGCGCCGCAGGACAGGGAATTCAGCCCGCCCAGGCTGGCGGCGCCATGGAAAAAGAGGCCCTTTTTCTTCTCTGGATTATTGCCTCCGCCGAAGATATAAGGTCGTTTTCGGTACCGAGCTCCGGCTACGAAGCCTCGGCTCTGGAGGCCCTGCTTAAAGCCAGATACCCCACATCGGTGGAGACGGCGATGATTCAGCGCGGGGTTTTGCCTTCTCCGGGCGCCTGGCTCCTGGGAGAGGTTTTTCCTTTTGCTGCGGCGAGGTCTGAAGCTTCGGGCAGCCTGAGTCAGCCAGGCGCCAATCCTGAAAAGCCTGGACAGGATGCTGGTTCAGCGAAATCCGCTTCTGCCGAGGATGCCACCTCCCGGCTTCAGGTGGGCTGGTTTTCCAGAAAGGATAACGCCAGCAGTCTGAGTGCGAGTCTCAAGAAATCCGGTTTCAGCGTGTCGCTTGAAGAACAGAAAACTTTGGACGGTCAGGCTCGCTGGGCTGTCATAGTCGATGCTGAGGCTGACTGGACGAAGACCCAGGCTAAACTCAAGGACCTGGGGTATGAATCCTATCTGTTGCCCTGATCCTCGATTGAGCCGCTGAACACCAGGGCCGGTTTATAGTGGTCCTCAATACCCTGGGACGAGATTTTTACGGGTTTGAGAATAATCTGCCGGTTCTTTGAATCCTCATCGCGAAGGCTGATAAAATAGCTTCGCCTGCCGGCGGGGATCTTTCGTGAGTCCTGTACTTCAAAATCCAGTACAAGATGGTTTCCGTAGCTAAAGAGGGGATAGACTCCCTGATAGCCGAGCTGCCCTTCCTGATAAGAGAACTTCCCCTGGGCAAGGCGCAGCGCGAAGCCGTTTTGCGCTTTAAATTCCAATGCGGTCGAGGAGAGTTCCACAAGGATCTTTTCAGAAGAGCCTTCCAGGGGAAGATTGAGGCTTGATTCCACCACAAGACTTTTCAGGCTTCCCGCCGCTTCTGCGCTCCTTCCCTGAACCCTCCCGTATGTTCCGTTCCAGTCCTCGCGAATGGGAAACTTAACCGCCTGCCCCGGCGTCGCCATGAGTCGTATCCTGTCCCTTCCCAAGAGATCGACACCGAGTATTCTGACCATGTCCGGGACACCGCTGTTGACGATGGATGTATAGATGCCGGCGTAGGAAGGATTGGAGCGGCCCCAGTCCCATAGCTGCTTTTCCGTTTTGCTGTAAATCGCGATCGTCCTTGCGTCCGGGGCAAAGTACACTAGTGTCGGCTCCGCATCCGGGCTTCCGTCTTTACGCCAGAGGCCTTCGATGTAGGACTCGAACTCCTCCGGCTGGCCTGTCAGTACCGATTCGATGAAACTGCGCTCAAGCTTTTCGCTTGGTATCGGCTCCTGGCTCTTTAAGACGAAGCTGGCGCTTTCCCGGTCCCAGGCATAGACAAGGCGGATTTGATCCAGAGGCGAAGCCTCGTTGCCGGCAGAGGCGAAAACGCTGATCAGCGGCGTCGCGGGCGGACTAAATACATTTTCTTCCTGTTGCGCATCGATCTCTTCCTCTACCCTGATTGCGAGGGCTGATCCGGAGAATACTTTTATGTAATCAACTCCCGTCGGGGAGAGGGAAGGTCTGAAGACCGTAAGGGTTTGCAGGTTTTTCTCATCCAGCCCGAAGCAGAGCAGGTCAATCTTTCCGTCGCCGACCAGGTCCCTGGGCTGTACAACGAAGACATTCGGTTTTGTAGCCAGGCTTTCACCTTTCCATACCCTGAAGTAGCTGCCGGCAGAGGAGGAGAAGTCTGCGATGACAATGGAAATTATCCCAGTCTCGGAGGAATGATCCCTGACCACGAGTACTTGTTCCAGTTCCAGATCCTCGTCCAGATTCATGTCTATGGCATCCAGCAGCACCTCGTCCCAAAGAAGAAGTATCTTCGCCCGGGGTGCAGGCGATTCAGGATTGTAGTTTCGGGAGGATTCTGGCTGTGAGGAGGGGGCTATGAGCACGGTTCTGGCCGCCAGAGGCAGGGCTGCCTCAAGGTTCGCCCTGCTTCGTTTCGCCAAGAAAAAAACAAAGAGGATAAAGGCGAGGATAAAGGCAAGAGCCAGAATTACTCTCAAGACTCGTTTCATTACAGGTTAGGGTCTTTGTATCACGGCTATACGGGAATAAACAAGCGATTGCCCTCGCAGTGAAGCTCCATATCCTCAAGCTCCGCCTCTGTAGCTTTTAGGGCATCTGAGATGATAGAATTAATCTGATGAAAGGTAAGCGGGCTTCTCATACGTTTTCTCTGGTGCTGCTTCTTGGTGCGGCGCTGGTCCTCATCAGCGCCCTGGTCCTTCTTTGGACCATGGTGCTCAGAGAGGGCGCCAGAAGGGAAATGCTTTTAGAATACGAAGCCTTCAGGGCGTCCAGCGCGGTCGTGGATGAATATCGGCGGGACCAGTCCTACAACGCTAAAGAGAACGAGAGAGTCCTCGGATTCGGATTTTACACCTATGAGGGGACAGCTTTTTTACGCCGGGGCAGCGCCCCTGAACGAATCGATATCCAGGCTACCCTGCTGCAGCGAAGGCAGGACAGGGAAGGCCTCGGTCTGCCCGGTTCGGTCTCGGTGGATATTACTCCCGGGGCCAAAAGCCTGGTGCTGCTCCGCTACTCCGGATTCCAGAATACCCCCCGGGCGGGGGGATCGACCCTCATACCCCTGGGCCCGAGGATGCAGCGGGGAAGGATGGCCTCACCAAGCCCCGATCCTCTAGCCCAGGAAGCCGAACCCCAAGGCTTGGCAAGCTCTCCTCCGCTTGCGGCCATGAGCGGCAGCTATCTTGTCTGGATGGAGTATTCCACAGCCGGATTCGGCGCCGAACAGCTTGGTTTTTCCTTGGCCGCCTCGGTGATCAGCCTGATTCTTATAGCGCTCTTTATCATGCTGATCCTTCTCTACCGCCACAACGAGGCACTGCGGGGCAGGGAAGCCCAGAACAGGGAACTGGTCCAACTGGGCGAGGCAGCCAGAACTCTCGTGCATGAGATAAAAAACCCCCTGGGCATAATGCGCATCCAGACCGCGGCAATACGAAGATCCGCCGTCCAGGCTAAAGCTTCACAGCTCAAAGATCGGAGTTTGGAAAAAGAAAAAGCAATTACTCCCTCCGGCGATGCGGAAAAGATTCTGCGGTCCTCCGATCTCATCGAAGGTGAAATCTTGAGGCTTTCTGGCCTGGCGGACAGGATTCGGGAATTCCTTCAGCCAGGGCAGGCGAAGGCCGGCAGGCTGGACTTGAAACAGTACCTGGACCTTTATTCAAACCGCTATCAGGATTCGATCCCCGGCGATTGCGAGATACGGACTGTCCTGCCCGAGGATGAGGAAGCCTTGGCGATGGTGGACGAGGAAAAACTTACCACAGCCTTGGACAACCTTCTTCGAAACGCCATGGAGGCGCTGGAAGGCCTTCCGGAGGATGACAGGCGGATCACCCTCCGTCTGTTCCGCCGAGACTCATTCTGGGTGATAGCGGTAGCGGACTCAGGCAGGGGCATCCCGCCCGAAGTGAGCAAAAGGCTCTTCGATCCCTTTTTTACGACCAAGGAAAAGGGAAGCGGCATAGGGCTAGCCTTGGCGAAGCGGCTTGTCGAGTCCTTCGGAGCGGTGCTTTCCTACGAGGGTTCGGACGGAGTCAGTGGCGCCGTATTTTCCATCAGCGTCCCGGCGCTTAAGCCCTGACTAAAACTTGATCAGAACCTTTTCGATTATCCGCAGCGCTTCTTCCATCTCTTTTTCCTGAATGACCAGGGGCGGGGCGAAGCGGATAATATTGCCGTGGGTTTGTTTGGCCAGAAGGCCTTCGTTCTTGAGCTGAACGCAGACATCCCAGGCATGGAAACCCTCTTCAAACACGATTGCGTTCAGCAAGCCCTTGCCCCGCACGAGGCGTTTGCTTTTGCAGGGAATCCGCTGGACATCGTTTCTGAACAGCTCGCCCAGGACAAAGGAGCGCTGGTCCAGCTTTTCCTTTTCAAGGACCTCCAGCGAGGCAATGCCAACGGCGCAGGCCAGGGGATTGCCGCCGAAGGTGGAACCATGGCTGCCCGGCGTGAAAACCTTCATAACCGCGATATCGGCCACGATGGCCGAGATGGGCAGTATGCCTCCGCCCAGGGCTTTCCCTAGGCACAGTATATCGGGACGGGCATTTTCGTATTGCCAGGCGAAGCGTTTTCCGGTTCTGCAGAAGCCTGTCTGTATTTCGTCGAAGATCAGAAGGATGCCCCGGGCATCGCAAATTTTCCGCAGTTCGGCCAGGTATCCTTCCTTGGGCACCACGACACCGGCTTCGCCTTGGATAGGCTCAATCATAACAGCAACAGTGTCCTTGTCGATGGCTTTTTCCATCGCCGAAGCATCGTCGAAGGGCAGTTTGACGAATCCTGGGGCATAGGGACCGTAATTGCCGAAGGACTCGGGATCGCTGGACATCGAAATTGCCGCCAAGGTCCGGCCGTGGAAATTGTTTTCCGCGCAGAGAATTTTCTGCCTGCCGTTGGGCACTCCCTTAACCTCTGTTCCCCAGCGGCGGGCGGCCTTTATCGCCGTTTCGACAGCCTCGGCTCCGGTGTTCATCGGCAGGGCAGACTCAAAGCCCGTATACTCGCAGAGCGCCTTGAGGAAGGAGCCCATCTTGTCGTTATGAAAAGCCCGGGAAGTTAGGCTGACCCTGCGAAGCTGCTCTTCCGCGGCGGCAACAATGTGGGGATGCAGATGTCCCTGGTTTACCGCCGAATAGGCGGAAAGGAAGTCGTAGTAGGTTTTGCCCTCGGGATCCTGCACCTCGCAGGCCTTCGCGGTTGAAATGACGACAGGAAGTGGATGATAATTGTGGGCGCCGAATCGCTGATCCAGATCGATGTAGTCCTGGGATTTCATAGAACCTCCTTGTCTTTGAAACCAGGTGCCGAAACACAGGGAGGTTTTAGTGTATATCGCTTATGGAAAAGCCGCCAGATATAAAAAAAATGTTAAATTCAAATAATATCGATAATTATCGAGATTTTATGAATATAGATTCATTCCCGCTCAGGTTTCGGCATCATAGCTGTAGCTGAGCCTGTTCTTGCCTTCGAAGCGTTCTATCCCAAGGTCGATCAGTTTTTCAAGCAAGTCAGGATAGGGAAGGCCGCCGGCCTGGCACATCCGGGGATACATGGAGATTGCGGTAAAACCAGGTATCGTGTTGGCCTCGTTCAATAAAATTGCCCCGGTCCGCTTATCGATAAAGAAATCCATCCGGGCCATGCCCGAGAATCCGCAGGCCTTGTAGGCTTTAACAGCCGTCGCCCTGAGGGTCTCCTCTTGAGCGGCGCTCAAGGAGGCCGGGACCTTGAGCAGCGCGCCCTCAGGGTCCATATACTTGGAGCTGTAATCGTAATACTCATGGGCTGGCACAATTTCGCCCGGGGAAAAGGCCAAGGCTTCTTCATTGCCCAGGACAGCGCATTCAATTTCTCTGGCAGGGATGAACTCCTCCACCAGGATTTTTTCATCATAGGTAAAAGCCTTCTCCAGGGCTTGAGCGAGTGAGTCTTGATCGGTGGCCTTGGATGTCCCAACGGAAGAGCCTGAACAAGCGGGCTTTATAAAGCAGGGCCAGCCGAAGCGGGCTTCGATTTTCCTGCCGAGGGCCAGGAGAAAGTTGGGATTCTCTCGGTCTTGCTTCCGTACCGTGATGAATTCCACCACCGGGATTCCTTCTCTGAGCCAGAGGTCTTTGGCGACCTGCTTATCCATTCCCACCGCCGAGCCGAGGACTCCGGACCCCACGTAGGGAAGGCCGGCGCATTCCAGAAGCCCCTGAACGGTTCCGTCCTCGCCGAAGGTGCCGTGAAGAACCGGGAATACGATATCGCAGTCCAGTTTTTTCCAGCCCTCGGTATCGGATTCCAGAGCCAGTCCGTCGCCGGGCAGGACGAATACCCTTTTTCCCGATTTTACCGGAGGCAGCCCCTCCATTCCTGTACGCCTGCCCAGAGACTCTCTGAGAGCCGCGATGTCTTGAAGCAGCCATTTACCGGTCTTGGTTATGCCTATCGGCAGTATCGCGAATCGGGTCGGATCCAGGTTTTGGACAATGCTCGCCGCCGAGATAAGGGAGACCTCGTGTTCCCCCGATTTGCCGCCATAGAGAATCGCGATCGTTTTCATCGTACTTCCTTATTGAGAGGCTGCCTGGCTTCAGCGACCGTATCCGAGTTCTCTCAGGGCCGCGACAGCTTCGGTTTCTTCATCATAGGGCATTATATGATCGGCATAAATTATGGAATTCTCATGCCCCTTTCCAAGGAGGAGTACCGAATCGCCCGGTTTTGCCATGGCAAAGGCGCTTCGTATCGCCTTCGGTCTGTCGGGAATAAGGAAGAGTTGCCTGCCCCGTTCCAGCCTGGGGCAGCCCGAGGCGATCTCCTCCAGAAGTTCCATGGGCTCTTCGCCCCGGGGATCCTCGTCGGTGAGAATGAGGACGTCGCAGTATCGCGCCGCCACCTCGGCCTGCCTGGGTCTTTTTTCCCTGTCCCGCTCTCCGCCGGAACCGAAAAGGCAGAAAATTCTGCCTTTTACCCGTTCTCGGATCGGAGGCAGAATGGCTTCGAAGGAGGAGGGGGTGTGGGCGTAATCGATTATTACCTCGAAGGGCTGACCAAGCTCCACCAGATTCATTCTCCCCTTTACCGGCTTGAGCAGGGGCAGAAATTCGAGCAATTCGGTCCAGGGGCGGCCGAGGACTGAGGATGCGACAGCCA
>JAVEYV010000041.1:0-11724 GCA_034003305.1 Spirochaetia bacterium
CAGGCCGCAGCTTTTTAATCCGCCCCGATCAGCAGGGTATAGCCGTGCTCAACGATGACGGAACTCCTTTGCGGTGGGAGCGGGAGTTCGGGAGCATCATCACAACAGCGGCAGCATCTCAAAGTCTTTCCGCATGGGGCCTATTGGACGGAAAACTCTTTCTCCTGGACCGCGAGGGTCTGATACTGCGGATTATCGACCCTCGCCAGGAAGGAATAAACTCCGCCCATCCCTGCGTCTACGCGTTGGCCATGTCTGGACAGGGCCAGTCCATCGCTCTTTTATACGGAATATCCCCTCAGTATGTTTTAGTCTACGAACGAAAGTCAGGTTTTTATTCATTGAGCTATTCAAAAGCATTACAAGGGGATCTGAGAAGCACCCAGAGCGCCGCTTTTTCCCGGGACGGCCGAGACCTTCTCGTAAAGACCGCCGACGGGCTGGTCTATTTCGACCGGGATTCGGGTAAGGGCGCCTTGCTCCATCCTGATCGTTTCGCTGGAAAAGGGGAGTTGCTGATCAAGGCTTTTGAAAACGATGGCTTTGCCCTGCTCAAGGCTGAGGGCAGCGGACGGTATGCCGGACTTATCCGGCACGGAGCGCTGGAGGCCTACTTTCCCCTTCCCGCGGAGAGCTTCGGGCTGACCGCTTCCGAAGACTCGTTTATCGTCCGGGCTAAGGAAAAGGATCTTGTATTCACCAGGAGAGGCGATGAATAGCTCCTGCCGTTCCGGAAGAACCATCGTTGTAGCGTCGCTTTTCCTCACGCTGACACTCTTGCTCTCTCCGTTGCGGGCGCAGAATGCCACTTCTGCCCAGGAAGACACAACCTCCGCAGAAAAAGCTGTCTCCATCCTGGTCCCCGCCGCGGGGATACGCGTCGATTTCGGGGTGCCCAAACGCTTCGATCCCGCCGGAAGTTCTTACCTTGCCAGCGGAGCTCAAATTCAGTCCAGATCTCTGGAAGTGCCTGCCGCAGGAGCCGGAGTCCTGCTTTTTTCCCAAGGCGAGAGTCTGTTGGCCACTGGCTTTCCCCGTTCCCAGGATAATTTTATCGCCCTTGCCCACGAGGGTGGTTTTGTTTCGGTCTATTCCTCCCCCATGCTATCCATCGCTCCGGGACTTGATAAAAACAAGATTCTCAAGGACGAAGTCATGGGCAGTATCGGCACAGGGAAGGGAAGCGGTGATGCGAACTACTACCTTCGTGTCGCCGATGTACGCTCGAAGCTGCAGGTTAATCCAGCCCTCTTCAGCGGCAGCATGATCGACCGAGCCATCCCACGGATCGAAGAAGTCAGCCTGATCAGGGATGGCTTCCGTTTGAAGGCTGAACCGGAGCGCAGAATCCTCCAGCGAATCGCCCAGGGCGAATACCGGCTGACGGCTACGCTGAACGACCCAGCCTATGCAGGCGGAGTCGTATCAGGCCTGTTTAGGATCAAGGTTGTGCTCGACGGCCAGGTGGTTGCCGACAGAAAGTTCGATTCCGCACAGAATGCGGACGAAGGCTTGGTATTCCTCGGGCTTTCGGCGCCTTCCTCGGCGTTGGCGGACAGGGAGATGCGTTTCCTTTTAGGCAGCCGCTTCCTGGCCCGGGGCAACCATAACCTGGAATTGACAATCTACGACTTTAACGGCAACGCCGGGACCTTCCTCTGGCGCTTTATCGTCGAATAAAACCAGTCCTCGGATTGCCCATCCCCTGGGCTGAGAGTAGAATCTAAATCATGACGGATTACGGATCAGCGGGGGAACGGATAACGGCAATACGGGAAAAGATCGCGGCCGCGGCACAGCATTCGGGCAGAAAGGCTGAAACTGTAAAAATCATGGCGGTTACAAAGTTCCACCCCGCGGCTGCGGTTCGGGCAGCATATAAAGCCGGCATACGCCTTTTCGGCGAAAACAGGGTGCAGGAAGCCGAAGGAAAGTATTCTGAAGCGCTCCGCTCCGAATTGCCGGGGATTGAGTTGGATATGATCGGCAATCTTCAGAGCAATAAAATCAACAAGGCGTTGGCTCTCTTCGACGGCATCCAGTCGGTGAGTTCTCTCGGGCTTTTGCAGACTATCGCTTCCAAGGCCAAACCGATTCGACTCTATCTGGAACTCCATACCGCGGAGGACTCAAAGTCGGGGTTTTCGGATGAACGCGAGCTATTCTCGGCGGTGGAAGCCTATGCGAGGATTATGGAAGACCAAAAGGGAGCGGCCGGCATTCGCTTGGCAGGACTCATGACCATGGCCCCCTTTACCGGCGAGGAAGCCTCGATCCGGGCATCCTTTTGCGAATTGCGCCGGGTATTCGAGGCTGTCAGACAGCGCTTTGCCCTTCCGGGCTTTGAGGAGCTTTCCATGGGCATGAGCGGGGATTATGAAATAGCCGTGGAAGAGGGCTCGACCTTGGTTCGAATCGGGACGGCGATATTCGGAGAGCGGCAGTGAAACCGTTCAGGCTCAAAGCAGTACTTGGGGCAGGGCGGGTGGCTTCACGACTAACCCTCTTCGTTGTGGCCGCCAGCCTGGTTTTCGGGTTTGGCGCACCGCTGTATTGTACAGCCCAGCCTATTACTACTGAGGGCGGTTCAGGATATTTCTCTACTCCAATACCCCTGAGCTACCAGGGGGAAGCGGCAAGGAAAGTTCAGGAAAAAGAACCAGTCCTGCGCAGGAGCCTGATCATCGCCGCAGGAAGCTTTCCCTTCAGCTATTTCTACACAAACCTCGCCTTCGATCTTGTCCGCTACGCTGTAAGCGGCTTCAACAGCCTCTACGCTCCCTGGCCCTTCAGGCCAATCGGCTCTGTCTCCATCGACAGCAAAGAGACCTTTATCCGTCTCGGCGTTGGCGCTGGACTGAGCCTGGCGATTGGCCTCGCAGACATCCTCAGCAGGTAGCCGAAAGCTTGACACTTCCCGGGCGCGCCTCTACTATTGCACTGGATTTCATCTTTTCAGGTGGAGCTGCAGTATGTCAGAAACAACCCATGAGGCCGAAGGCTTCAATCTCGATGACGCGATTCGAAAGGTGCCGGACTTTCCGGTCCCGGGGATTCTCTTCTACGATATTACCAGTGTCTTAGCCAGTCCCGATGCCTTCGCGTATTGTATGCGCTCAATGTTCAAGCTCTACAAGGATGAAAAAATTGACGCTGTGGCGGCGATCGAGGCCAGGGGTTTTATCTTTGCCGCACCCTTCTGCCACAAGCTCTCGCTGCCCCTGGTTCTGGTGCGCAAGAAGGGCAAGCTGCCCGGAAAGACCGTTTCCCAGTCCTACGATTTAGAGTACGGCTCAGCCACGCTGGAAATGCACGAGGACGATATTGTTCCAGGGAGCAGGTATTTGATCGTCGACGATCTGATAGCCACCGGAGGCACGGTGAGCGCTACGGCAAAAATGCTCAGGCGCTGCAAGGCCGAGCCGGTTCGCGCCTTTTCGGTGATCGGGCTTCCCTTTCTGAACTATCAGAAGGCGCTGGGAGACCTGCCGATCGATACCCTCATAGAGTATTTTGGCGAATAAACAAGGAGCCTTTGGATGCTGACAGCTCTCGAGAAGAACCCGAAATGGCAGGGCAGGCGAGGCCCTGTCCTCCTCGTGATAATGGATGGCGTGGGATATGGCGAGTATCGGGACGGGGATGCCGTGGCGAGCGCCGACATGCGGCATTTCAGGGCTCTCGAATCATCATCGCCGGCCACCAGGTTGAAAGCTCATGGTCAGGCAGTGGGGCTCCCATCGGATGAGGACATGGGAAATTCCGAGGTCGGGCACAACGCCATCGGCTGCGGTAGGGTATTCGCCCAGGGCGCGAAGCTGGTGAGCGCTTCAATCGAGAGCGGAAGCATGTTTCAGGGCACTACCTGGAAAGAACTCGTGGCGAACGCCAAGCAGAACGCCGGGAGTCTGCATTTTATCGGTCTTTTTTCCGACGGAAACGTGCACTCCCATCTTGACCACTTGATGGCTATGATCGCCGAGGCGGCCAGAGCTGGTTTGCCCAGGGTGAGAATCCATTGCCTTCTGGACGGCCGCGATGTGGGATCCCAAAGCGCCCTGGACTACATTCTTCCCTTTGAAGAATTCCTGGCAGGATTCAATGCCAGGGGACTGGACTATAAAATTGCCTCAGGCGGGGGCAGGCAGTACCTGACCATGGACAGGTACGGGGCCAACTGGGCAATGGTCAGGCGGGGATGGGACTGCCATGTCAGAGGAATCGGCAGGCGTTTCTCCAGCGCAGCTCAGGCAGTTCTGGCGTATCGGGCTGATAATCCCCGACTGATCGATCAGGACATGCGGGAATTTGTCATAGTCGATGACATGGGCCCTGTGGGGCCGATCGTGGATGGAGACAGCGTCATCTACTTCAATTTCAGGGGCGACAGAGCCCTGGAGATAAGCAGCGCCTTCGAGGACGAGCTGTTCGACAAGTTCGACCGCGGGCCGCGCCCTAATGTGTACTACGCCGGCATGATGCAGTACGACGGCGACCTGGGAATTCCCAAGCACTATCTGGTTACGCCTCCGGCTATTGATAAAACAGTGGGCGAATACCTGGCGGCGACGGGCGTCAAATGCCTGGCGATATCCGAGACCCAGAAATTCGGTCACGTTACCTATTTTTTCAACGGCAACAGAAGCGGGAAATTCTCTTCAACCCTTGAGGATTACGTGGAGGTTCCCAGCGACAATGTGCCCTTCGAGCAGCGTCCTTGGATGAAATGCGCCGAAATTACCGACAAGGTCATCGATGCGATCAAAACCGGAGCATACGGCTTTATCAGGCTGAACTTTCCCAACGGCGACATGGTGGGACACACCGGAGATTTTCAGGCCGTGGTCTGCGGCATGGAAGCCATGGATATCCAGCTCGGCAGGCTGGAGCAGGCGGTTAAAAGCGCAGGCGGTGTCATGGTGATGAGCGCCGACCACGGCAACTCCGACGATATGTATGAGCACGACAAGAAGACGGGAAAGGTGCTTCTGGACGGGGAAGGCAGGCCTAAGGCAAAGACAAGCCACTCCTTGAATCCTGTTCCCTGCGTTATCTACGATCCGGAATGCCGGGCCGAGTACGCCCCCGAGCTTCGTTCCGGGCTGGGCATTTCCAGTCTGGCCGCCACCTGTATCGAGCTCTTAGGCTATAAGGCTCCGGGGGACTACGATCCTTCGGTCTTTTTGATGAAGGCCGCCCCGGCCGGCGCTGCGGCACCTGCCGCGGTCTGATTCTGCCATACCATGCGCGAGATAGAGCTTAAGGTCCATGTTTCCGACCCCCTGGCGGTGAGGCAAAAACTCTCAGCCTTTATGGAGTTCCAGGGCTCTGTCGATAAGCGGGACGAGTATTGGGCCCTTGAGCTGTCAGCGCCGGCCGGGGCAAGGCGGCAGTTCACGTTTCGGCTCCGCACCGAGCCCGAAGGGAACAGGGTTACCTATAAGGAAAAAACCTACCGTGACGGCATGGAAGTCAATGAAGAAATCGAATTTAGGCTAGGTGAGCGGCCGGGCTTTTTAGCTTTTATAGGCAAGATGGGTGCCAGGCTTCTCTATTCCAAGCACAAGCAGGGCAGCCTCTGGCGCTCTGCCCAGGGCATTCAGGCCGAACTTGTCGAGGTAGAGGGTTTAGGCTTTTTTCTAGAGGTTGAGTTCTTGACGGAAAACTCCCCAGAACTCAACGTGGACGATATACGCGTGCGTTTGACCGACGTAGTGCACCAGTGCGGGCTGAATACAAAGGAGATTGAACCGAGGCCGTATTCTCAACTCTTGGGGTATTCGGTTTCGTGACTGCGGTACAGGACAAGCACTGGCAATCTGCCGCGAGAAGACGATGGGCGCTGAGGGGCTCGAACCCCCGACCTACTGGGTGTAAACCAGCCGCTCTGACCAACTGAGCCAAGCGCCCAAGAAAAATATTTTTCGGCGGTATGCCGCCTCAAAACGTCAAGAAAATAGCACACTTGCTTAAGAGGGTCAATATAGATGGCATTATTAGGCTCGGGCGTGGTCGCCTTGGGACATGTTCTTATAGACTGCGTAGGCCGGGTATCAGGCGAGGTCCTGAATATCCTTGATCACCTGTCTTCTCCCGCCCATGTGGATGCAGCCCTGATGGAAAAAATTACAGAGGCCCTCGATGCGAATGCTCAGGAACCGCCCCTTTCCCGTCGGGCCGGCGGCGGAGCTGCTGTCACGGCAAAGGCCTGCTCTTCTCAGGGGCTTCCCGCCGTTCTCCTTGGCTGTGTTGGACGGGACGCAGGGGCTCGTTTTTTATTAAAGGAGCTAGACCTTCCGGGAGTGGAGTTGAGATTCTTTGAATCGGATAAGCCCACTGGTCGTTTTTGTTGTTTCGATACCCCAAAGGGACAGAAAATTGTCGCATCCCCTCAGGCTGCCAGGGACATACGGCGGTATAGCATACCCGAAGACTGCCTGAAACAAGGCTGGGTCCTCCATATCGATGGCCTGCTCATCGATGAGCCTGAATGGCTAAGGGGCATTGCCGAAAGGGCAAAAGCCGCAGGCATGGCCGTATCGATGGATGTATCGACCTCCTTTAACGCTGCAAAAAGCATGGCAGAGCTTCTTGCCTTCGCCCGGCAGTACTGCGACCTGGTTTTTGCCAACGAAGAGGAGTGGGAAAGGCTGATTCACGGCGTTGAGCTGGAACACAGCGCTGCCCGATCCTGCGTCTGGGTGATTAAAAAGGCCGAGCGGGGCGCCTCGGCGCTGAAAAACGGCGAATGGACGCATAAAGTCGCTGTCGAGAAGCTGAGAATCTCCGATGATATCGGCGCCGGCGACGCCTTCGCCGCCGGTTTTCTGGCCGCTTGGCTGGCGGGGGAGGCAATCGCCTTCTGCCTGGCCAGAGGCAACGAGAGCGCGGCCCTTCTTCTCTCCCAGCGAAGGCTTAAAGAGATGGAAGCCCTGTAAACACTTGGCGGCACCTGCGGATCTTATTACATTGTAGTAGGCGGTGCATTTGTACGGATGTCGCAGCTGCGCATCGATGCGGCAATCCGACCCGGATGTTTCGCCATTTTAAATATTACAGGAGCAGCTATGCCCGACCATGATATCATCCCCATCGATCAGCTTTTGCCCACCAAGCTTCCGGTCATCTCCCTGATCGGCAGGCCGATTTTCCCGGGAATATTCACCCCCATAATGATAGCCAATCCTCCGGACATCCACGTTGTCGAACAGGCCATGGCGGCAGACGGCATGGTAGGCCTGGTCCTGGCCAAGGAAGAAGAATCAACCGAGGGCCCCAATCTCTACTCGGTAGGCACGGCAGCCAAAATCGTCAAGCGGATCAACCTGCCGGACGGCGGCATCAATATTTTCATCTCTACCCTCAAGCGCTTTAAAATCAAGAAATTCCTCACCAAGGAAGCCCCAGTCTTTGTGGCCGCCAGTTATCTGGACGACATGAACGACGATACCGATGAAATCAAAGCGCTCACCCGTGCCTTGCTGGGCGAGATGAAGCAGATTTCCGAGAACAATCCGCTTTTCTCCGAAGAAATGCGCCTCAACATGATCAACATCGATCACCCCGGGAAAATCGCAGATTTTATCGCTTCGATCCTCAATGTCGACAAGAAAGAGCAGCAGCGGGTGCTCGAGACTACCGATGTCCACGAGCGCATGGAACTGGTGCTCATTTTTATCAAGAAGGAACAGGAGCTGCTGAGGATCCAAAAACGGGTTCAGGCTGAGATAAACGAGAAGATCGAGAAAAGCCAGAGAGAGTACTTTCTCAAGGAAGAACTCAAGGCCATAAAGCAGGAGCTGGGGCTGCCCTCGGATGCCAAGAGCTCTGAATACCAAAAGTTCAAGGGCAAGATAGAGGGCTTCGCCTTCGAAGGCGAGATCAAGGAGCAGGTGGAGCAGGAGCTGGAAAAATTCAACCTCATGGATCCCTCATCCAGCGAGTACATCGTAACCCGCAACTGGCTGGACCTCGTCTCATCACTTCCCTGGAAGAAGGATCTCTCCAGTGATTTCGACATGATAAAGGCCCAGGCAATCCTGGAGGGCGATCACTACGGCCTCAACGATGTCAAAGACAGGATTGTGGAATACCTGGCGGTGCGCAAGCTTAAAAAAGACTCCAAGGGTTCAATACTCTGCCTGGTCGGCCCTCCGGGAGTGGGCAAGACGAGCGTGGGCAGGTCTATAGCCCGGGCCATGGGCAAGGAATTCTTCCGCTTCAGCGTGGGCGGCATGCGGGATGAAGCGGAGATCAAGGGGCACCGGAGAACCTACGTTGGCGCCCTGCCCGGCAAGATCATCCAGGGACTCAAGATCAGCAAGTCCAGAGACCCGGTATTCATGATCGACGAGATAGACAAGATGGGCGCCTCGTACCAGGGAGACCCCTCCAGCGCCCTGCTGGAAGCCCTTGACCCGGAGCAGAACTTCAGCTTCAGGGACCACTACCTGGATCTGCCCTTCGATATATCCAATATTTTCTTCATCACCACCGCCAATACCCTGGATACCGTGCCCAGACCGCTGATCGACCGCATGGAGATAATCCAGATCGCGGGGTACATCGACAGCGAAAAGCTGGAGATCGCCCGGCGCTACCTGATTCCCAAGAGTCTGGAAAAGAACGGCCTGAAAAAGTCCGATCTGCGCTACACAAGGGACTCGCTGATCACCATTGCCGAAAGCTACGCCCGGGAAGCGGGGGTTCGCAACTTTGAAAAGTATCTGGACAAGATCCACAGAAAGATCGCCAAATCCATCGTTCTCGCCCCTGTGGGCAGCAAGCGAACAAAGGTCTCTGTGGGCAGGACCGAGGTGCAGAATTACCTCGGCAAGCCCTTGTTCAGGGATGAGGACGACAGCAAAAAAGCATCCAGACCGGGTATGGCGGTTGGCCTGGCCTGGACCAGCATGGGCGGCGACACCCTCATCATCGAGGCGGTGGCGAATCCTGGAAAAGAAGGCTTTAAAATCACCGGCCAGATGGGCTCGGTCATGCAGGAGTCGGCCAGTATCGCCTATACCTATGTCCGGGGCATAGCCGCCCGGGATTTTGAGGTGGGGGCCGACTTTTTCGAAAAAAGGCAGATTCACCTGCACATTCCCGAGGGCGCCACACCCAAGGACGGACCCTCGGCGGGCATAACGATGGCAACATCGCTTTTATCCATGGTGCTCAAGAAGCGAATAAAGGCCAGGCTGGCCATGACCGGCGAGCTGTCCCTTACCGGGCAGGTGCTTCCGATTGGCGGCCTCAAGGAAAAGACCGTGGCGGCCCGGAGGAACAAGATAAAGGATATAATTATACCTGCCGCCAATGAAAATGACCTGGCGGAAATCCCGGATCACATTAAGAAAGGAATCCGCTTCCATCCTGTGCACCGAATGGAAGAAGTGATCGATATAGCCTTCGGTCTGTGATACGATCCCCGCAGTATGAATCTACCGGTGTTTTGCGGCAGAGATTGCGGGGGAGACGCCTGCCCCCTTCTCGCCCAGCTTGAAGCAGGCAGGGTAAGCGGTATCAGCCACAACCCTGCGGCAGGCGCCTTTCTGCGGGGCTGTCCCAAGGGTTTCGCCTTGCCTGCCCAGCATTATTCTCCTCATCGGATCAAACAGCCTCTTATACGAAAGGGACCCCGGGGAAGCGGCCAATTTGCGCAGAGCAGCTGGAAGGAGGCTCTCGCGCTCATTGCCCAAAGGCTTGAAGCTCTCAAGGCCGATTACGGAGCATCATCCATACTCTGTCTTTCCAGCGCCGGCTCCCACGGAGCCCTGCACAATACCGAGAAACTGACCAGGCGCTTCCTGAGGGCTGCCGGAGGCTGCACAACAGTGGCAGGGAGCTATTCCAGCAACGCTGGGAGCTACGCTCTCAAAAAAGCCCTGGGACCTGATTACCAGCGCTCGGGCTTCGATCCGGCAACTGTGGAAAAGGCAAAGCTTATCGTACTCTGGGGGGCCAATGTGCTCGAAGCCAGACTCGGCGCCGAACTCCCGGCTCGGCTCGCCCAGGCTTCAAAAAAGGCCGTGCCCATCATCAGTATCGACCCGCGGCGCACCAGCACGAGCCGGGCCTTGGGAGCCCACTGGATACCCATACTGCCGGGTACCGACAGCGCCATGATGTACGCCCTTCTTTACCTGTTCCTTCAGGCCGGTATTGTGGATAAAAGCGCAATGGATGCAAGGGTTGAAGGATTCGATAGGCTGGCCTCTTTTGTCCTCGGGCGATTTGATGCAGAGCCCAAGGCCCCGGCCTGGGCAGAAAAAATCTGCGGGGTCGAGGCGGAAAAAATCGAAGCGCTGGCGCGGCGCTGGATTTCCTCCAAACCCGTCATGCTCATCCCGGGCTACTCCATCCAGAGAACCGAATACGGTGAGGAGGCCATGCGCCTTTGCCTCGCCCTGCAGCTGGCCAGCGGGAATTTCGGTCTCGCCGGGGCATCCACAGGATCGATCAACAACAAGCTTCCAGGAACCAGGGTAGGAAGCCTTTTCGAGGGCAGGGTTGACGATGCGGAGCGGGCGGTTCCCGTGCTTCGCTGGCCCGACGCCATACTCGGGGACTATCCTTTAGCGCAAAGCCCTATCAAGGCTGTTTATTCAGCGGGTGGAAATTTCCTCAACCAGGGCGCGGACATCGAAAAGAATATCCGGGCCTTTAATGCGCTGGATTTCGCTGTCTGTCACGATCTTTTTCTAACGCCCACAGCCTTGTATTGCGATGTTGTGCTTCCCGCAGCTTCACCGCTGCAGAAAGAGGATATCGGCATTCCCTGGGGAGGGAATTACCTCCTTTACAAGCCGCGGATCCTGCCCATGGAAGGAATGGAGCGTTCGGACTACGAAATCTTTGCCGAGCTTGCCTCGCTCATGGGATGCGAGGAGGCTTTTACCGAAGGACTGTCAGAATCCCAATGGATCGACCGCTTTATCGCCGAATCGGAGATTCAGGATGTGGATGCCTTTAAAACCACAGGAATCTATTTCGGCAAGGAACAGGAGCGCACAGGGCTCGAAGATTTTGTCGCCGATCCAGCGGGCAGGCCCCTGAAGACAGCATCGGGCAAGGTGGAGCTGGACAGTCCACTCTGGAGAGCCCCTTCCGGCTCAAACCCTTCGGCTCAGAATGACTGTTCCCCGCTCTGGGCAGGCTTTGATAAAAGGATGCCCGCGGCGCAGCCTCATCAGACTGCTGAGGCCTTGCCCTGGAGGTCATTCGATAAAGGAAAATTTCTGCTTATAAGCCCTAAGGAGCGGCTCCGGGTCCATTCCCAGTGGGGCTACAGACCGGAAGCAATTCGGCAAAGCCGGCTTGTCATGAACGAAGCAGAGGCCGGCGAACTGGGTTTTCGGGAAGGTCAGGAGCTGGAACTCTCTTCCGAATCGGGTACTACTCTCATCAGCATCTCCCTCAGCCCCGACATCATGCCGGGGGTAGTATCGATCTACGAAGGCAGCTGGTGCTGTGACGAACAAGGAAGCTTACTCCAAGGATCGGCGAACTATCTCACGTCAACGCGGGGTACGGAAGAGAGCGTTTCCTGCATTATGCACGGGATACCGGTTCGGCTGAGGTATCCAGGATCCCGCCAGCTTTAGCCTGAAAAGTTTTAAGAACTAGAGCAGCTCTTTCGGCAGCCAACGTCCGCAGGAGAGCTCCAATCCGTATACGGTCCTGAGCAGCCGCAGCAAACCCCTGTGCAGGGATGCAGCGATT
>JAVEYV010000042.1:0-11707 GCA_034003305.1 Spirochaetia bacterium
GTCATTCCATAGAGCCCGCGGACAGTATCCACATCCACGATATTGACCGCATTAAGCTCGCCGGTAACTTCCTTGAAGGCAAAAAATCCCTTGACTGTGACATCCCGAACTTTTATCGCCCCCGTGGAAGTGGTGCTGGTTATTTGGACTTTCTCCCCCAGCGCTAGAGGCCGTCCCAAATTTCTTTCAAGGGAAGTCTTGCCCCGCTCATTCAATAAAATCCCCTCTTCCCCTGGCTGTAAAAAAGCACCGTCAAGAAGGTTTAAATTATCAGGGAACATGGCAGAGTAGCGGGTTGGATCTACACCAAAGAGTAGCGTAATCGCCCTTCCCATTCCATCTTTGGAAAGCATACCGTAGGTGGCTGCCTGGGGACTGAAGCCTGCTACTTTATCATCAGAAGATAAGAATTCTTCGATTTTTTTATAATCCGGCACATTGGGTATAGGTTCGGCAAAACCGTTCATGGCTTCCTGACTTATGGAGAAAAGCGAGAGGCTTCGGTTGGCCGAGGCGGTGATGATGAGGTCGCCTGAAAAGTTATCGGTGTAGGTGGTCTTTATGCCTTCGGTGGCGGTTTTAACCAGGGAATTCCCAAGCACGAGAATTATCATGCCCACCATGAGGATCAATCCAATGATGAGGCTTTTAGTCTTATGCTGAAGGAGGTTTCTAAACGCAATTTTTAACAGGACCGGCATGCTAGGCCCCCTTGCGGAAATTTTCGGTGATCAGGCCATCTTTCAAGCGGATCACATGATCGGCGATGCCTACCACCGATGCGTCATGGGTGGAAAAAATAAAGGTAGTGTCCATCTCATGGTTGATTTTTTTCATCAGTTCGATGACTTCCTCGCCGGTTTTTGAATCCAGGTTGGCCGTAGGCTCGTCAGCCAGAACAATGGTGGGTTTTGTCACAAGAGCCCTGGCGATAGCCACTCTTTGCCGCTGTCCTCCCGAAAGTTCGTTGGATTTATGATGGATCCATCGCTCAAGGCCTACCTGGGCTATGAGGTATTCTATCCATTCTTTATTTTGCTTCTTGATTTCGGAACTTTTAGCTCCCCCTTTGCCCAGGAGAAGGGGAAATTCGATGTTCTCATACACGTTCAGAACAGGAATCAGGTTGAAGGACTGAAAAATAAACCCTATTGTTTCGTGGCGCAGCATGGTCGTCTGATAGTCACTCAGCGTGGATATGTCCTTGCCGTTTACTATCACCGTGCCCTCGCTGGGCGTGTCCATGCATCCGATCATGTTCAGAATTGTCGACTTGCCCGAACCGGATGGGCCTGCGATGGAAATAAAATCGCCCTTTTCGATCTCAAAGCTCACGCCCCTCACGGCGGGGACCTGGGTAGTACCCAGCATGTAGTTTTTCTTTACATTATCCAACGTCACAATGGCCATATATTCCTCCTGAAAGCGTGGCGACAATATTAGCTAAATTATATATAGCAAGCGGCATGCCAAAGATTTAAAAGTTCAGGAGAAAGCTACATGAACATGTTATTTTGTTATACAATATTATTTTAATATCACATCGCAAGACTCGCGCGCTGAACAGCTCTGTCTACAAACTGTGAAAATGAAAGGAAATGGGTAATAAATACCCAGTCGGACGGGAAATACCCGCATAGTGGAGAAAAATGGATCATATTTGGGGGAGAAAGAATCACTCTCCTCCTGGATGAAGCGATAAGGAACGAAAACCGGTTTTTGCTTCGCCCTCAGCCCAAGATTAGAATCACGAAATTTATAGGTGGCACATTGAACGGCCCCCCGGAAGTATCTACTTCCAGGGGGGCCGTTCATAAAAGGCAGTCCCAATATTTATAATAAAAAACTGATTAAAAGTATCAGCGAGCACTCGCGTAAGCTGACGCGTTCTCTCCTGCGATCCTTCCAGAATTGTACGCATAGCCTTGAGTAACGCCAACGATCTCATAGTAGGGATAACCGTACATGCCGCCGCCATCCTGACCGGCGACATACAGACCGGGGATAACCTTATTCTGCTCGTTGAGCGCTTCAATACGTTCATTAATCCTTATTCCACCAATAGTTCCAAAAATGGCTGGTTCCATGCGCAGGGCATAGTAGGGCGCTTTATCAATAGGAGTGAGCCAGAAAGAGTCCTTATAGAATTCATCATCTTCTTTCTGTTCCACAGCTTTAAGATAGCGACTCATTGTCGAGGTAAATTCGCCCTTTGCAAATCCCGCTTTACTCTCCAATTCGTCGAAGCTATCAGCCTTGAATGCAACACCCGCATCGATGGCTTGCTGCATTTCCATCTTGATTGTCGTAAAGGGGACGATTGCGCGTGAGCGCCAGCCGATGCTCTTCATAAGTTCAGCTGTTTTTTCCGCTCCGACGATGCCTGGGTAACCCTTGGTTTCTAAGGTATCCAGAGTAGCCTGGTCGAAAACGACGAAAAAGGAACCGGCTGTTCTAATCGCCGACGCGCCTTTGGCCAAAGGCTGACTCGCGCAGATGCCTTCGTCCATGAATCGCTTTCCTTCCATGTTGACCTGAAGGAGTCCGCCGTAATTCATGTATTTCATAAAATAGCTGTTGAAGTCCAGCGTCGTACTGGCCGCGAACTCAGAAAGATGGGGAGATATTTCAGGACTCAATCCAGCTCCGGCGGCTAACGCCATGTTGATACCGTCGCCCTCGTTTGAAGAATTCCCGCTCAAATAGTAATTATCGCTATGGGTGTACTTCTTCAGCATTTCCTTATTTCCGCCAAAACCGCCTGTTGCAATAATTACAGATGCAGCGCGGACGGTGACTTTCGTCCCATCGCTTTTTACCGCCTTGACGCCGACGACCGTACTGCCATCCATGATGAGTTCTTCAGCCCGAGTCTGTAGCAACAGCTGCCCACCGCCAGGGATGATATATTTATCATAGAGGGTCTGGATTTTAGCGTTGCCCTTGCCAGTGTCATGGGTGTACGAACCCTTCTGCAAAGTCATCTTATAGCCATGGTCCTGGAGCCAGTCGGCGGTGCTACCCGATTTTGACAGGATGGCTTTTACGAGAGACGAGTTAGCGGTCCAGCTCGTATAATCCATCATCTCCTTGAATACGTCCTGGACGGTTTTAGTGCTACCTGCTTTTTTAGCCTGCTCACTTCCAACACCAATGAATCCGGTAGAGAGACCGCCCATTCCGCCAACCTGGCCGGTCTTCTCAATGATAATTACTTTTGAACCATTTTCGACTGCTGCGAGCGCCGCAGCGGAGCCTGAAGCACCCGCTCCGACGACCACGACATCGGTAGTGTACTCTACGGACGCATCGACTTTTGGCTGCTTCTTGTTAAAATAAAGAAGATCGGCGCCGGCCTGATCGAGAGCCTGAGTCGTTGCCGCTATAATGCCCCTACTGGTGAGCGTTGAACCGGTAACAACATCGACGCCAATACTTTGATAATCGATAATGGCCTTGGGAACCTGACTGATGGCCGATTCCTTGAAGCCTGGCGTATCATCGCAGGAAAGCACGGCGACATTAACGATTCGCTTTTCGTCAACCGTCACTTCGACTTTAATCGGTTTGATAACTTTTGGAGATTGGAAACGTCCTCCTTCATTGCTGTCTTTTGGCCACTTGCCAAAGGCTTCGCCGTAATAAACGCCTGGTTGCATGAGCTTGGCAGGAGGATTGTCTTTAGCAAGCTTCGGGGCAGCAGCCGCTTTGAGTTTCTCCGGCGTAGCACCCGCTTTGGCTAGCGCTTTTGCCGTCGCGTCGATGATTGCTTGGCTTGAGTAGGTTGCTCCTGAGATCGTATCGACATCGAGACTTTGCGCTTTAACTATTTCCTGGGGCAAGAACTTTAATGCGGCGTCGGAAATACCAGCTGTCTCATTATGATCGGTAACAGCGACATTTAGTATCGTATCTTTGTCGACACTAACCTCTACGGAAACCTGTCCATGCATCCCTTCAGCAGACCCTGAGTAGGTACCGGGTTTGAATAATCCTTCCTGTTTTACGGTTGTGCAGCCCGAAAAAATAAGGAACAAACAGACTAATGCGATGCCAATTCTTCTAGTCATTCGTTTCTCCAATACAGTTCTGTTGTCAACGCCAAAAGGCGAGGCGCATAGTTCAATAAGCTTTAGTAAATCTTATACCTGTATTTTAGAGTCTGCAATAGAAAAATATCGAAATTTGCTCTTTTATTAGCTCATATTTTGCTACTATATTTTAACTAGTCTTGTGGCTAAGACTGACAAGTTTCTGCTATGATAGATCCCGGTGTAGTAATAAAACAAACGAATGAGAGGCGAGTGTGGGCCCGTTCGAGATCGAGAAGATTGATGACTTGATAAGTTTTTCAATAAAAAATGATCTGCCGAGCAGGCACAAACCACTTTTCAATGACCAGCCGCTATTACACGAGGAGTTCGAAGTTTTTTTCATCGCGGCTGGTGAAGTGTCCTGGTTTATAGAAAATAAGATGCATGTAGCCGAACCCGGCAGCCTGATACTATTTAACGACAGAGAAGTTCATAAGCTGCACATCAGATCTGACAAGCGATTCAAAAGGGTAAAACTTCTATTCAATCCTGAGATGATACGAAGTTTTGAAGTTAAAGGGCACAATCTTCTTTCGTGCTTCATCGACAGACCCAAGGGAAAGGGCAATATTCGAAATCTTTCGGCTCAAGAATCCATAGAAATTACAAAGCTTTTTGACAAGATGGAGCAGGCATACGCAAACGAATCATCCGAATCAAAACTTCTAAAATTAATCTCCTTTCTTGAAATACTTCTATTCACAAATAAAGTATTCAAGGAATACGATAAAAATAATGAGAGCCAGAACTTTAAAGAACCTATCGCATCAATCCTGAACTATATTGAAGACAATATCGCTGGAGATCTTTCATTAGACACGATCAGCCGGAAATGCGGGATAAGTGTATACCATATGTGTCGGATATTTAAAAAGGAAACAGGCAGTACCATACATAATTATATACTATTCAAGCGAGTAGCAGAGGCACAGCATCTTCTGGAAGAAGGCTGGAAACCAGGAAAGGTCGGTGCCATGTGTGGTTTCGGCGCGATGTCTCGTTTCATCGCAGCCTTCAAGAAAGTGACGGGAGAAAGCCCTTCCGCTTTTAAAAAGCGTAAAGGTGTGTAGCATTAAAATTGAAAAAAGTTTTTAAGCTATGCCTTGATCTGAATCCAGAACAGGGAGCCCTCCCCTTCCCAGCTCTCCACCCCGATAGTGCCGCCATGGGCGGTGGCGATGTGGCGGACAATGGCCAACCCGAGGCCTGTGCCGCCTAAGTCCCGGCTTCGGGACTTATCGACCCGGTAGAAACGTTCAAAGAGGCGAGGCAGCTCGGCGGCGGGGATTCCCGGCCCCTTGTCCCTGACCTCGATGCGGACAAAGCCGTCGGCCAGCCGGGCGGAGACTGAGACAGCCCCGGCTCTGGGCGAGTATTTAACCGCGTTGTCCAGGAGATTGAAAACAGCCTGGACGATGAGGCCGCCGTTTACCGCGACAGTGATGTCTTCGGGGCAATCCATTTCAAGCTTAAGGTTTTTAGCGGCCGCAGCGTACTCCACCGAGGCGACAGCCTCCTGTATGAGCTCCCGAATATTCTCAGGTCTCGTTTCCAGGCTTCCCCTCTCCTCCTGCTCGAGCTTGGCCAGGGAGAGGAGATCGTCGATGAGCCTTTCCATTCTGGCCGCGTTCCGGCCGATTATTTCCGCAAAGCGTTTAGCTTTTTCGGGGTCTTCCAGGGCGCCTCCCGACAGAGTTTCGGCGAAGCCCTTTACCAGCTGCACGGGCGTTCTGAGTTCGTGAGATACATTGGCGACAAAATCCTTGCGAACTGTCTCCAGGCGGCGCAGCACCGTAAGGTCGTTCAGCACCAGCACAACACCCTCGGGTTTGTCCGAGTTGTTCTGCCTTCCGTAGGCTGCCGCAAGGACCTGGAAACTCCGCTGGCTTCCCTGACGGTAGAGTTTGATATCGGCTTCCGCGGCCGCGGCTGTCCTCAGAGCCCTGCGCGCCACTTCTTCGAGTTCCGGCGAACGGGACACTTCGAGCAGACAGGGCTTGGAATTTTTGGGCGCGGTCGATGCCGCATTCCCGGAGGCTTTGAGCCCTGAAGCCGCGACTCCAGAGGACGAAGCCCCTGAATTTGGCGAAAAATCGAAAAGCTGCCGGGCCGCATTATTGGCTAAACGCAGATTGAGCTCGGAATCCAGGGCGAGGACGGCTTCGGAGATACCTTCCAGGATGGCTTCCACCTCCCTCTCTCTGGCTTCGGCCGATTCGGCCCGCAGGGAAAGCTCCCCGGCCATGGAGTCCAGGGCTTGACCCAACACCCGTATCTCCCGGGAGCTGCGGGAGAACTGCCGATTATTCCCGAGTTTGAAGCCGCCCCGGGGCACTGATTCGGCCGCGTCGGCCAGGAGCCCCAGGGGCCGCGTTATGCCCCGGGAGAGGACTATGGCTACCAAGGCCGCGAGGGCGGCCGCGAGGGCAATCACGGTGACCAGGAGGAACTGCAATTCGGAGAGTCTGGACTCCATGGCCGGGGTATCCAGGGACAGCCTGAAAGCGGCGATGATTTTAGTTCCGCTGTCTTTAATCGGTATAGCGATGTAACGCTGCTCCATGCCCAGGGTGTTCGATTTTCGCGTAGCCCTGGATTCCGTTCCCGAGAGAGCCTGCATTACCTCAGGTCTGTCGCCGTGGTTTTCCATTGTCCCAGGGTCGGCCTTGGAGTCGGCGGCCACTTTGCCGTCGGGATACACGACGGTGATCCTGTATGAGGAGGTTCCGCCGGCTTCCAGAGCCCAGCGCTGCAGAGCATCCACATCGGAAGGATCCGGCAGGTAGGCCGAAAGCAGGCGAGCTGTTTCGCCCAAGGCCCTGTCGTTGATTTCGTCGTGGATCTGTCCTATCAGCGTTATGGATAGAAGGGCGAAGACCAGGCAGAGGGCAAGGCTCAAGCCTAGAAGAGAGGCCAGTGTCTTGCCGAAAAGTGTTTTCATGTTTCGTCCCTGAATCTATAGCCCACGCCCCTGACCGTTTCTATGAGAGCGCCGCCTTCACCTAATTTCTTCCTGATCGAGAGTATCTGCACATCCACCGATCTGTCGGTGACGGGGTAATCCTGCCCCTTAACCGCATCTATGATCTGGCCTCGGGAGAAGACCCTGCCCGGCTCGCCCATGAGGCATTTCAGCAGCGCGAATTCGGTGGCCGAAAGCTCCAGAGACCGTTCCTCGAAAAAGGCTTCGTGACGCAGGGAATCCAGCATGAGGGCTCCTCTGCGGATCATGGCGGAGGCCTTTTGCCCCGGGGACCGCTCTGGGGACCGTTCCTGGCCCCGCCTCAGGGCAGTCCTTATCCGGGCTACCAGAACCCGGGGGCTGAAGGGCTTTATCACATAATCCTCGGCGCCCAGTTCGAGTCCGGCCACGACATCGGCATCCTCGCCCTTGGCGGTGGTGATTATGATAGGGATCTGGTCCTTGCCTGCCAGCTTCTTGGAGCGCCTTAAGAATTCGAATCCGTCGATGCCCGGCAGCATGAGATCGAGAATGATGCAGTCGAAGTCCCTGGTCTGCAGATGGGAGAGCCCTTCTTCGGCAGATACGGCGGGCAGGACTTCCCAGCCTTCGGCCTGGAGGGTGTAGGAGAGAAGTTCCCGTATGTCTTCATCGTCTTCGACTACGAGGATTCTAGCCTTGGCCATTGTCCCTCCTGCCGTACGTTTCATCAGTATACTGATCGTGGCGTGCAGGGCAAGATTTCTCCGTCCGCTTCTGCCCCTCGCCAACCCAGGCGGCCATGAATCAATCGTTCAGCTCCAGGTGCCGTCCTTCCACCATGTAGACCACGGCCTCGCACACGTTGGTCATGTGATCGCCGAAGCGCTCGAGATATCCGGAGGTGGTCAGCAGTTTGGATGCTCTCTGGATGAGCTCCGGATGATCTTTCATGAGGCCCAGGGTTTCCTCGATGAGGGCTTTGTGCTCATGGTCGATTTCATCATCCAGCGAGGCCGCCGCTCTCGCCGTCGCCACATCCCAGTTCAGGTAGGCGCTCACCGCGCCCTTGATCATCCGCAAGCCCACGCCAGCCATGAAATCCAACCTGCCAATCTGGCGAAAGGGAGCCTCTCCTGCCAGCTTAATGGCTGTCTTGGCCAGATGGGCGGTATAGTCCCCTGCTCTTTCCAGATTGTAGGTCACTTTAAAGATGGTGACGAGTTCCCTCAGATCCCTGGCTACGGGCTGTTGGGTGGCGATAAGCACCGCCGCCGCATCCTCAATGGCAAGCTGAAGCTTGTCGACTTCTTTGTCCCCAGCCTTGGCCTGGGAGGCCAGGGAAACATCCTGGTTTTTTAGGGCTGTGATAGCCTTGGCGAGGTTTTCCTCGACCCTGGTGGCCATGCCGAGTATGTCATAACGGAGTTTTGTCAGCTCTTCCTGGAGCGCTGTTCTGGTGCTCATGGATTCCTTCCTCTATCAGCCGAAGCGACCCGAGATATAGTTCTCGGTGCGTTCATCCTTGGGATTGAAAAATATTTCCTTTGTCGGGGCGTACTCGACGAGATCCCCGGAGAGAAGAAAGGCCGTGTAGTCCGATATCCTGGCGGCCTGCTGCATGTTGTGCGTTACGATGACGATAGAATAGCGGCGCTTGAGTTGGCCGAGCAAGTCTTCGATCTTGGCGGTGGAGATGGGATCCAGGGCGCTGGTAGGCTCGTCCATGAGAATAACTTCAGGGCTCACTGCCAGGGCTCGGGCTATGCAAAGCCGCTGTTGCTGTCCGCCGGAGAGGGCCATGGCGCTCTGTTTAAGCTTATCCTTGACCTCGTCCCAGAGGGCTACTTGCGTAAGGCTGGATTCCACCAGTTCGTCCATATCACCCTTGAAGCCATTGATCCTGGCCCCCCAGGCGATATTCTCATGAATGGTTTTGGGAAAGGGGTTGGGTTTCTGGAAGACCATGCCTATCCAGCGCCGCACTTCCACCGGGTCGACTCCGGCCCCATAGATGTCGGCGCCGCGAAAGAGAACTCTGCCTGAGGTTTTAGTGCCGGGGATGAGTTCGTTCATCCTGTTGAAAGCCCGCAAGGCTGTGCTCTTGCCGCAGCCCGAGGGGCCTATTATGGCTGTAACCGCGTTGCGGTCGATATTCATGGTCAGGCTTTTTACCGCCTTGTGCCCGTTGGAATACTCTATCGAGAGATCGATCACTTCGAGGCAAGCTGTTGTTTTCATTGGGAGAGTGCCTTTTTATTGCTGTATTTCGCGCGCATGTAGATGACGCTGGCGTTGAGAGAGAGGAGGAGCACAAGGAGGACGACGATGGCCCCGGCGGCGAGGTTCCGAAATTCCTGCTGAGGCCTGGCGCTCCACTGGTATATCTGTATGGGCAGGGTGGTGAATTTCGAGAAAGGACCTGATGGGTCCATGGACAGAAAGGTGGAAGCTCCCACCACCACCAAGGGCGCTGTCTCGCCCAGGGCTCTGGATATGGCCAGCACGGCCCCGGTGAGTATTCTGTCCGCCGATGCGGGCAGGACATGGTGCCAAACAGTCTGCCACCTGGTGGCTCCCAGGGCGAGGCTGGAATGCCGCAAGCCCTGGGGTATGGCCCTCATGGCCTCCTGGGCATTAATTATTATGATTGGAAGCACCAGGATGGCCAGGCTTAGGGAAGCCGAGAGTACGGTTCTGCCGTCCAGGGATGACCCTTCGGCTTGAAGGCCGAAGATGGAGCCCGAGGTGAGGGGCGCCATGGCCCTCACGAAGAGCGCTAAGCCCAGCATTCCGTAGATTATCGAGGGAACGCCCGCCAGGTTGTAGATATTGGTGCGGATCATCCTGTTGAGCCAGTTGTCCTTGGCGTATTCCTCCAGCCAGACCGCGGCGGCCACTCCCAGGGGGAGGGCGAAGAGAATGGTGAAGAAAATAGTCAGCAGGGAGCCCAGAAGGGCTCCGCGTATGCCGCTGCGCAGAGGATCCGAGGACTGGGAATTGGCCAGAAGGCTGCCGCTCGCCCAGGACCGGAACTGCAGGCTGCCGCCCCGATAATCCCGGAGCGCGCTTTCCATGATTGTCTGCCTAAAAAAGATGCTTTCAAAGAAGCTCCAGGTGGCTACCACGTGGGGTCTTAAAATTTCGGTATCGATGATGCTCAGGAGTTGGGTCTTGCTTCGTTCCGCCAGGGGGGCTTCGGCGTCCAGTTTTCGGTACAGGCGGCGAGAGAGCTTTTCCTGGAGAATCGTGCTAAGCACCTGGGCGCTCTGTTCCGTCAGGATCTCTCCCTCGGGGACCAGGCTCGCCGGATCTTCTTCCGTCTGGATCAGGACATAGCCGAAGGCCTGGTTCACGATGCCCGTCAGGAGAGCGACCAGAAAAAATACCGAAACGATCGTGCAGGCTAAGAATATGATTTTCCAGCGCCCCGATTTCTTGCGGCGCTCTTCCAGCCTGGAATCGAGCTGGCCTGAGGAGGGAAGCGAGGGATTCATTCATAGACCTCCCTGAAGCGGCGCACGATCCGCGCGGAAAGCATGTTGAGGCCGAGAGTCACGATAAAAAGCACCAGGGCTATGGCGAAGAGGCTTTGATAATCCATGGAGTCGTAGGAAAGGTCGCCTCCTGATATCCTTACGATGTGGCCGGTCATGGTCTCGGCTGACTTGAAGGGGTTGAGGGTGAGATTGGGGCCGGCGCCGGCCGCCATGGCGACGATCATCGTTTCTCCCACCGCCCGGGAGAGTCCTAGAATAAAAGCAGCGGCTATTCCCGAAAAGGCTGCGGGCACGACGATTGTTAGGGAAACCTCCAGCTTGTTGGCGCCCATGGCATAGGCTCCTTCCTTGAGCGAACGGGGCACCGAGGAGAGGGCGTCCTCGCACATGGAGGCTATGAGGGGAAGGATGAGGATGCCCATCACCAGACCGGCGGAAAGGGTGTTGTACACGTCCACCCGCTGCTGGCCGAACAGGTTTCTTATGAGGGGCGTGACTGTGTTGAGGGCGAAATACCCGTAAACAACCGTGGGTATGCCTGCCAGGAGTTCGAGAACGGGTTTTAGAATATTCCGTACCCTGCGGGGGGCGTACTCTGAGAGATAGATCGCCACTAAAAGACCTAGAGGCAGGGCCAGGAGCATGGCCCAGAAGCTGGTGGCCAGGGTGGCGCTCAAGAGGGGCAGTATTCCATAGCGCTGTATGGCGGGTTGCCAGACTTTGTCGGTAAAAAAATCGGTAAGGGGCACTACTTTGAAAAACGCGAAGGCTTCCACACCCAGGCTTGCGACAATGCCGAGGGTGGTGAAGATGGATATGGATGCGGCGAAAAACAATAAAGCCTGTATGATCATTTCCCCCGGCCTCGGGCGGCGTCGCAGGCCTGCGGCGCCGCCCGAGGCCGGGGTTGTCGGCAGACTGGAAGCTATTCCAAATCCCATGATATTTAGAACAATCCCTTCATCGCTTCGGTCAGGAGGGTTTTGGATTTCCTGAGATCAGTCCTGGGCGCAGGGAAGTAGCCCACCCGCGTGATGAGATCGTTCACGTAGGTGAGGTAGTAGGTGAGGAAGGCTGCCACCTGAGACTTAGATCGTATGATCCCCGCATCGAAATAGAGAAAGAGGGGCCTGACCAGGGAATAGGTTCCCGCATCGACGCTCGCCTGACTG
>JAVEYV010000043.1:0-11620 GCA_034003305.1 Spirochaetia bacterium
AGACAACTCCGCCGACACCGACTGTCCCGCCTGCAGCGGAAACTCCGTCGGCCGCAGCAACCCCGTCAAGCCCTTCCCTATCACCAGCGACTGCCGCAGCGCGCTCCGACAACAAAAACTCGATGCTTCGGGTCGGGTCGTGGAATGTCCGGGATTGCGCCGCCTGGGACGAGGCGGTCAAGGAGAGAATCGCACTCCACGACTATGTCGCCGCAACAATACGGGATGCCAGGGCAGACATTATGCTTTTCCAGGAGATTCAATCCGACGAGAGCAAGGGTGGCGATATCGCCCTGCTTTCGGTCGCACTGGCCAAGCAGGGTTGGGCGATGCCCTATACCGCGGTCGTCAATGCCAAGGGCGAGGACGATCTGGCCGTGTTTTCTCGGTATAAAATCGAGGTTGAGGAAAGAATTCTGGAACCCTCGACAACCGATCCCTGGCCGAGACCGGGGATCTATGCCATGGTCAAGGTCGCCGGGCTTCCTCTGCATCTCTACGGCTTTCATTTTAAGGCTATGGGGGACGCAAAATCTGAAGCGGCCAGGAAGGCTCAAGCCTTAGCCTTGGCTCAGATCCTGGCAGAACGGCACGAAGGCGCCTTGGACAGTGACTGGATTATTGTTGCCGGTGATTTTAATACAGCGAATCCAGGGGACCTGGCAGGCGCGGATTCGACCCTCTCCAGCCTGCGCCTGATGGGCGACGAAGACCCGGAGAACGACTTTCTCGCCCTAAACTACCAGTTCCGCCCGGACAGTCCGAGCTTTGTGGATTCCCGGTACAAGAGCGTGCTGGACCACATCCTCGTCTCGCCCAGCCTGGCGGCGGGGCTCGACAAGGATTCCATCCATTTGATCGAAGCGGTTCAGGGTCCCGGGGCTATCCCTACCTCGGACCATCGACTCCTCCTGGCCGAGGTAGCGCTCCAGGCTGAATAACTTCAAACGCTAGCGGGCGAGCTGTAGGGTTTTTTCCACAACCGCGTCCAAGAGCTCATCCATCTGAGATACTTCAACACTGGAAAAAGCAATTCTCAAATACTTGTCCTGCATTGAAATAGTGCCGATTCCATACTCGTCCAGCAGGGCTTGGCGCAGGGTTTCGGCGGAGAATCCGCTGCACTCAAAGCTCATAAAATAGCCTGAATTAAAGGGAAGCGGCTTCAACGAGCCGGGGAGCTTCCGGGAGCCGAGATAGGCCTTCATTGCCTTGTAGCGACCCTCTAGAATTACCCTGTACCGGGCTTTCTGGGCTTCATAGCCCGGATAGAGCAAGGCCTTGAGCAGCAGGTGCTGGGCCAGTCCGCTGGAACTGGATACCGAGGAGCGGATCACGCCCATCATTTTCTTGACCAGGGCTTCCTGCATGGGCTCGGTGAGGCCCTTTGCGCCGAAGCTTACAAAACCCACTCTGAAGCCCCAGACATAGTCTTCTTTGGTCGGGCCGTCGGCCTTTACCGCGAGGATCCTTTCGTGGGCATCCACCAGACGGGCAAAGATTGACTCGGACAGAAGGCCATCCTCGTACTGGAGGCCGAAATAGGCGTCATCGGCGATAATCAGAAGATCGGCCCCCTCCTCTGCCAAGGAGACAAGGAGATTTACTATGGCGTCGGCTTCCTTGAGGGTGAGGGAGTAGCCGGTGGGGTTGTTGGGGAAGTTGAGAATGCAGGCGGCCTTGCCCTTTTCGGCCACAGCCTTGCGCAACGCGGCGGCAAGGCCCTCGATGTTGTAGCCTTCTCCGGCGAATGTGGGGAAGGTGTAGCCCTTGGCAGACTTTCTTTCCTCAACGATGAGCTTGTAGTTAGGCCAGAAAAGGTCGGGCATAATCACCGCGTCGCCGGGATTGAGGAACATGTCGCAGAGGTAGGACACCGCGGCGGTAAGGCCGGGCGCTACCACAGGGAGCGAAAAGGATTTACCCTCAAGAGAAGGATTCTTTTTAAATAACGAAGCCTTCCATTCCTTGCGAAGAGCAGCCACGCCGCCGGTGGGGGCATAGGCAACAGCCTCTGTCCGGCTGAGGCCAGGCAGAGCCTCTCTCAAGGCATCCAACATCATCGGCTCTCCATGCTCATAGGCCATGCCGATGGTCGCATTAAAGCGGTGCGCCTTCTGCCCCGCCTCTGCGCTCTGGGTGAGAATCCCCTTGGGGAAATACATTCTCGTACCCATGTCCGATAAAAGACGGCTCGCGGCAGAGCCGGCTAAAATTTCGTTCAGCTCTACGGCCAATTGGTTCATCTGCTACTCCTTGGGGAATTTTAACCTGGCGAAGTATATCAATCCTAAGGGGAGTCCGACTATCTGTCAAGAAAAGAGGCTTTCATTCATTCGCAGTGCGGCAACCCTATGCTTATATTGAAAATACTATATAGCTCTCTTGTCAGAACCAGTATCTTTATGGTACTTTTTGTCACGAAATTAACCTACTACGCGGAGGACTTTCTTGAAGAAGATTTTTTTTCTCTTTTTACTCGTGACAACCGCCCTTTCCCTTCAGGCCCAGGTTTCTCTCGGCTCGGTCAAAGACGGCTATTATTTTGCCCAGGAAGACAAATTTGCCGCTGATGGATGGAAGAGCCAGGCGGTGCTGAAGGTTTCCGGCGGCAAGATCGTCGAAGCGGCATGGAACGGTGTTTCCACAAACCCCGCATCCAGGGACAAGCTGGCCCAGGCAGCGGCCGGACGTTACGGCATGGTTAAAGCCTCCAAGATCAAGGCTGAGTGGGATGCCCAGGCTAAGGCAGCAGCCGCCTATCTTGTTTCGACTCAGGATGCCAACTTTGCCAAGTACGGCAAGGACGGCAAGACCGATGCCATTTCCGGAGCCACAATGGCAGTAGCAGAGTTCTACGACCTGGTTCGTAAAGCCCTGGCCGGCCAGCCTGTCGCCAAGGGTCCCTACAAGGACGGATGGTATTATGCCGAACAGCCTTCCTTCGACAGCTCGGGTTGGAAGGAAACGGTTCTCGTGACCGTGGTCAACGGATCAGTGGTCGACCTCGTCTGGAACGGCGTTTCCAATAAGGCAGGCACTAAGTCCAAGATCGTGGAAAGCACGACCGGAAAATACAAGATGGGCGCCAAGAACGGCGAGTGGCACGTCCAGTCCGCACGTCTCTCCGCTGCCATTGTCGCCGCCGGCGACCCCGCCAAGATCGCGGTCAAGAAAGACGGCAAAGCCGATGCAGTATCGGGCGTATCTATCTATGCCAACGCTGTGGGCCTGAGCCTCGAAGCGCTGAAGGCTGCCAAATAAGCGGATAGGAAAACTCATAGCTTGCGCTGGGCCCAATTGCATGGCCCGGCTAAAAAAAGGCGGTCCGAGGGGCCGCCTTTTTTTATCGCTGAAGTCCAGCTTGACGACCGATACCCGGGCGGAGGATTCTATGGACATCATGAGCGACAAGAAAAAGAATGAAGACTTCAAGACTATCACCTATATCTCGCCCCGAGCCTCGGTCACCGGGGAGGTCAGTCTGGGGGAGGAAGTCTCGATTTGGCATAATGCCACCCTCCGGGGTGACCTGGCGCCCGTACTGGTGGGAAGGGGCTCCAACGTGCAGGATGGGGCCGTGATGCACGTGGCCCGCGATCTTCCCTGTATAGTGGGAGAAGATGTAACCATAGGGCACGGGGCGATCGTTCACGGCTGCAGGGTTGCCGACCGCTGTCTTATCGGAATGGGGGCGATAATCCTCAACGGAGCCGAAATTGGCGAAGAATCCATTGTCGGGGCAGGAGCTCTGGTGACCGAGGGCAAAAAAATCCCTCCCCGCAGCCTGGTACTGGGCAACCCCGCCCGGATAGTACGGGCTGTGAAGGATTCGGAGATCGAAAAAATTACAAAGACAGCCCTGCATTACCGGGACATGGCGGCGGCTGCAGCCCAGGAAAAGCTATTATCCACAGCGCCCTCCTCGGATCCCAGCCTCGACGCGCAGAAAGAAGCGGGCTCGAGGCGCTAGCCATGAGCGGCTGTCCCAATCCGGAGCCGGCTGCCGGAAATTATGCTTCGGAGCTGGAGCTTCCGATCCGTATTCCCAGGCTTAAGAATCTCGCCGAGCTCTACGATGCCGATGAGATAAAAGCCCAGGCTTCTCGATTTAATCGAATCGAAGAGGGCTTTGTTGCCGCCTTCCCCGATAGAAACCACGAATTCCCCTTATTTTTTTCCACCCCGGGGAGAACCGAGCTCTGCGGCAACCACACCGACCACAACGGGGGTATGGTACTGGCGGCGGCGGTCAACCTGGACATGGTGGCCGCCGCCCTGCCAAGGAACGACCATCTGGTACGGATCTACTCCCAGGGCTTTGGCAGGGTTGAACTGGATTGCGCTGACCTAATTCCCAAGATTGAAGAAAGAGCCGGTTTCAAGGCCCTGGTGCGGGGAATGGCCGAGGGGCTCTCCACACTGGCCCGCGGTGGATCCGCCGCCTTGTCCGGTTTCGACGCCTATATCGATTCCAGAGTGCCTCCGGGCTCGGGACTGTCCAGCTCGGCGGCCTTCGAAGTTCTTATCGGGAGTATTTTCGCGGTTTTTTCGGGAATTGGGGTCTCGCCCGCCGAGCTGGCGGCCATCGGCAGGGACGCGGAGAACCGGCACTTCGGTAAGCCCAGCGGCCTTATGGACCAAACCGCCTGCGCATTGGGCAGCCTGGCCCTCATCGATTTCGCCAATCCCCAAAAAGCGGCGATTCGGCTGCTCAGCTTCGATCCCGGCGAATTCGGCTATAGCCTTACGATAGTCGGCACGGGGGACAGCCACGCCGACCTCAGCGAGAACTATGCTTCCATTCCCCGGGAGATGAAGGCTATAGCCGCCCTCCTGGGCAGGGAAAACCTCTGCGGCACATCAAGAAGCGAACTTAAGGAAAATGCGGCCAGGCTGCGAATGGCCTGCGGCGACAGGGCCTTCCTGCGGGCTTGGCACTTCGTCGGCGAAACCCTGCGCCCCCGAGCTTTGGCCCACGCCATGGAGGCGAAAGACATGGCAACCTGCCTCGGCATCGTACGGGCTTCGGGCGACTCAAGCTGGAAATACCTCCAGAACATTTACCCTGCCTTGGGCTCCGCCAGAAATCCTGAGCGAAGCGCCGCGGCTTTCAGCAGCATCGAAGCTCCCAGCGGCGCCGCAGGCCAGAGCCTGGCCTTTGCCCTCGCCCTCACCGAAGACTTCCTGGGAGAAGAAGGAGCCTGCAGGGTTCATGGCGGAGGTTTCGCGGGTACCATACAAGCCTACATTCCCACGGCGAGGATGGAGGAGTACAATGCGCTTGTGGAAAATAACTTCGGCCCCCGTTCCCTGCACTGGATCAGAATACGGCGCCGCGGCGCAGTATGCATCGAGCACTCAACAAGGAGCAGCCCATGAAGGACGAAAAGAAGGGCTTCAAGCCCTATCTGGGACTTACCTTTCTCATCGGTTTCGGCTTTTTCACCATGGGACTCATGGACCCGCTCTACGACACCTATGTGCCCATCTTCCTGGGCCGCTATGTGTCCTCCATGACGGTCGTGGGTCTGATCATGACCCTGGACAACATCTTCGCCCTCTTCCTCATCCCATTATCCAGCGTCATCTCAGACAGGACCAGGACGGGGATCGGGCGGCGCATGCCCTTTATTATCACCCTCCTCCCCCTGACCGCCGTATTCTTCGGCTCCATGCCCTACGCGGCCGAAATCTCCCTGGGAGCCCTGGTGGCCCTCATCTTCGGCTTGAACGTAGTCAAACAGTCAGTGAGGGGTCCTGTAGTTGCCCTCATGCCCGACCTCATACCCGCCGAGTACAGGTCCGAGGCCAATGGGGTAATCAACACCATGGGAGGCGTGGCCACGATTGTGGGCACCATAGGCCTGGCCCGCCTCATGGACATCGATATCGTCCTTCCAATATTGGGCAGAACCAAGGACAGGCTCCCCTTCCCCCTGGCCGGATTGCTGGTAGTTGTGGCGGTTATCCTTCTTTTCACCCTGGTAAAGGAAAAGAAGCAGGACGGGAACGCCGCTGCGGAAAAGAAAGAGCCCATTCTCGCCAGCCTCAAGGCCATAGCCGGGCAATCGGACAAGAGCGCGTTTTTCATACTCATTTCTCTCTTTCTCTGGTTCCTGGGCTATCAGGGAGTGCTGCCCTTTATCGGTAAGTACTCCATGGACGTGCTGAAAACATCTTCGGGCACGGCTGCCCTGGCGGCGGGCATGGTGGGCGTCGCCTATGCTATCTTCGCCCTGCCCTCGGGCTATGTAGCCCACCGCAAGGGGCGGAAGAAGACCATTCGTACCAGCCTTTTAGTGATCGTGGGCCTCACGGTACTCCTCTTTCTCCATGATCCACTGAGCGCAGGGCTCTCGGCATCCTTAAGGCTTTACAGCTTCTGGCTCATCATGTTCGCTTTCGGAATGTTCTGGGTGTCCATCGTCACCAATTCCTTCCCCATGCTCTGGCAGATGGCCAGCTGGGGAACCATGGGCATTTACACGGGACTCTACTATACCGCCAGCCAGGGGGCGGCGATTCTCGCACCGGTGCTCACCGGCGCCATCATCGATCTTGCGGGCTACAGGGGAATATTCCTTTTCTGCTCGGCCTGTATGCTGGCCGCCTTTTTTGTCATGGGTAAGGTGAAATCGGGAGAGCCGACCAAGAAAACAGAAGAGTAATCGTTGTAAAATATCTTAGGCCTGTCGATATTATAAAGGCAGACTCTCGCAAGCAGGAGGAAAGATCATGAAATCACAGGATAGACCCAAGGCAGCGGATAAAAAGAAGCCGCAGAAAAGCCTGAAGGAAAAAAGAGCGGAGAAGAAGGCTAAAAAGGATTCCAAAACGTCCGAAGACTGAGCCAATTGTAGAGTCTTTCAGCGTTTTGAATTCTCGAATAACGAAGTAAGTTCCTCGAACCTTGTTGGTAAGAAGGCCGCTCAGGGTACCCTGGGTGGCCTCGTTCTTTGTTGGCTATATCAGCGCATACTTAGGAAGACAGGCGCTGGATGATGTCCTGGTAAAGCAACGATCGAGCGCCTGGATTGACTTTGGCGATCTTCCAGCCTCGTTTCTATATGCCGCCCACGCTCGTTTCTATTGTCGAAAAGAACCCCTGGGCAAATTCTCTGTAGCTGTCTTCGGGAAGCACGAAGCCGCAGGCGTCGGGGTCCCCGGTTTCCAGGGGCTTGGCCTTTCCCTTCCAGGCCCCGGCGTAGGATTCGGCGATTTGGCGCCCCGCTGCTCCCTTGCCGGAGGCAAAAACCGCCACGAGCTTCATGCCGCCTTCTTTGGACGGTGAGCTGGAGAGGCCGAGGAAGCTGCTGGGAGCCGGATTGGAGTTTAGTGGTCCTATGAGGGTGCCTTGGCCTTCATCGAAGGTGGAACGTACCCTGATTCGTATGCCCAGTTTCCGGGCAAGATCCGCCGACTTATCGTGAAGCACCCTCGCCCCGTGCCTGGCCAGCCTTACCATGGAGTCGTAGTCAAGAAAGTCCATGAAGGGGGCCTGGGGAATAAGCCTTGGGTCGGCCTTGGCCACCCCGGGCACGTCTTTATAGATATCCACGAAGTCGGCGCCCAGGGCGCCTGCTACAGCCACGGCGCTGGTATCGCTTCCGCCCCTGCCCAGGGTGAGAACTCTCCCTAAAGCGTCCATGCCCTGAAAGCCGGTTAGCACTGGTACCGCGGCCTCGTCCAGTACCTTCCGCAGCCTGGAAGGATCGATATCTCCCGGGTTGGCGTCCAGAAATTCCCCGTAAGCGGAAATTCCCGCGCTGGAAGCTGTCATGGGCTGAGCTTTGATTCCCTTGGAGTTGAGAAGAGAGGAGATAAGGCAGGCCGAGATCGCTTCCCCGCAGGAAGCGATCAGGTCGCGGCTAAGACCGTCGGCACCGCCCGGGTACTGATCCAGGAGATCCAGGAGGGTATCGGTGGCGTAGGGATCCCCCCGTCGTCCCATGGCCGAGACGACGAGGATTACCCTGTCCCCGGCCTCCAGGGCTTTTTTAACCTTGGAAGCCAGTAGTTCCCGGGAGGCCGGGTCGGCCAGGGAGGTGCCTCCGAATTTCTGAACGATGAGTGCCATTGGCGCTCCTTCCTAGAGTTTTCTCGGCTTGAGTCCCCTGGCGATCAGGAGCTCGCCGATCTGCACCGTATTGAGAGCCGCGCCTTTGCGGAGATTGTCCGCCACAACCCACATATTGAGCCCGTTGGGCACCGTGGGGTCAGTCCTGAGCCTGCCCACGTAGACGGCGTCCTGGCCGTCGCAGTCCAAGGCTGTGGGATAGAGGAGTGCAGCTGGGTCATCCATCAGTTTTATGCCGGGGGCCTTTTCAAGAAGGCGCTTAGCTTCGGCCAGATCGATGGGCTTTTCGGTTTCGATATTGATGGATTCGGAATGGCCTCTGAAAACCCCTACCCTCACCGCCGTAGGGCTTACATCGATGGCGGGATCCAGGATCTTGTGGGTTTCATGGATCATTTTCATCTCTTCCTTGGTATAGCCATTGTCAAGGAAGACATCGATGTGGGGAAGGGCGTTGAAGAGAATCTGCCGAGGATAGACGGAGGCTTCGATCTTTTCACCCCGGGCATACTGTCCGGCCTGAATGGAGAGTTCCCGTATAGCCGGCCCCCCGCTGCCCGAAACAGCCTGATACGTGGATACCACGATGCGCTTGATCTTGTAGGCGTCATGGAGGGGTTTGCAGGCAACCAGCATCTGGATGGTGGAGCAGTTGGGGTTGGCGATAATACCCTTGTGGGCGTCCACCGCCTGAGGGTTTACCTCGGGCACCACAAGGGGAACCTGGGGATCCATTCGCCAGGCCGAGGAGTTGTCCACCACCACGGCGCCTTCGGAGGCCGCAATGGGGGCCAGAATGAGGCTGGCATCGGCTCCGGCGGAGAAGAGGGCGATATCCACATCGTTAAAGGCTCCCTTGACCGCCGCCCTCACCTCAACCTCTGTTCCCTTGTACAGGACCTTTTTACCCGCCATTTCGGGTACGTCCATGGGGATGAGAACGGAGACTGGAAATTTCCGGCCCTCCAGAATCTTTATCATCTCCGTGCCTACGGCGCCCAGCGCGCCTACCACCGCGACTCTATACATCTGAATGACTCCTTGCGATGCTTATCGCATCCTGTACGAATTTTCTGGGAAATTCGGCGGTGACCACCGCCGTCTTGTTATTGCGTTGAGGATTTGCGATTGACACAATCCTGCCGTCGCAGAGTTCCTGGCCCTGCCTGTCTACCATCCGCACAACATCACCGATCGAGGGATAGGGTAAATACTCCCAGGGAAAGCGTATGCGGGCCGTATCGTCCTTGACGCTTTTAATGGTGATGGCAAGCCCGGGACAGGCGGGAATGCAGATTCCGCAGACGGTACACTTGGCCCTGTCGATCACCGGCAGATTGGTGATGGGAAAACCCACGGTAATGGCTCCCTGAGGGCAGGAGGTCTGACAGGGATTGCATGGTATTTCCTCGATGCACTCTATGCAGAGGCAGCCGCGGCCCTCTATTTCCTCTTCCGAAGCCAGCTGCCCCACCGCCTGGAGTTCTTCGAGGGAGGGGGCTCCGCTGGTCTTGAGCGATTGCTGTGCGCTCATGCTTACTTCCTCCCTTCTACGATTCTTAGCTTGGCACCGAAGCGTTTCTGGCCGAAGACACCCTGGCGGAGCGCCTTAAGCCTCGCCTGCGTCTCTTCGGTCTTGGCCTTCATTGTAGCCTCGTCCATAAAACCCATCGCCCAGGCGGCATGAATCCCCGCCAGTCGGCCTTCTTCCATGGCGGTGCTGGCCTCTTCGACTCCAGCGATATCGCCTACCACATAGACGGACTCGAGACTTGAGCGCATAAAACCATCGTGGGCCGGCATGGTGCCACCCAACTCCGGGATGTATATTTGTTTGCATCCTGCGATGCAGGCCAGTTCGATGGAGGGGGTTAGTCCCACCGCAAGACAGATCGTATCGACATCCAAGGTCTGCTCCGTACCCGGGATAGGCTGGAATTTTGCATCGATCGAGGCTATCACAGCCCGCTCGACGCTTTCGCTTCCCTCGGCACGAACTATGGTAGTGGAGCAGTAAAAGGGCACCCCTGCCCTGCGTACCTTGGCGGTATGCACCCCGTAGCCGCCCAGCCTGGGCAGTGCTTCGATGACCGCGGCCACCTGGGCCCCGGCCTGCATGAGTTGATAGGCCACAATGACGCCCACATTGCCCGAACCTACCATGAGAACCCGCTTGCCCGGCAGGACCCTATGCACATTGATGAGGGTCTGGGCGCAGCCGGCGGTCATGATTCCGGGTAGCGTCCATCCAGGAAAGCTCAGGGCGTTCTCGGTTGCTCCCGTGGCCAGGATGAGCGTCCCGGCGTCCAGGGTATAGGATTTGGATCTATCCTCCACTGCCCAGACCTTGAGGCCGGATTCTATCCCTACAACCTCGGTTTTAAGTCGCACATCGATGCCCAGGCGCAGTGACTCGGCCAGAAGTTCTTTCCCGATATCGAAACCCCGGATACCCGCTTTGTGCTCCTGGGAGCCGAAGAACTTGTGGATCTGCTTGAAAAGCTGCCCGCCGGGCTTGGAGTTCTCATCCATGAGCACCACCGGAACCCCGGCTTTTTTTAATTCAATCGCGGCGCAGAGCCCCGCGGGGCCCGCTCCCACCACTACGGCGGGCTTTTCTACTTTATGCATGGCCGGCCTCCGCCTGGACGCTCCAGCTGCCTACCCCGTGCTGACGCTCCACCTTCATGCCATCGCGAACCTCGGTGACGCAGGTTCTCACCCCCGGCACCCCGTCCACGGTCATGACACAGTCGGTACAGCGCCCAATGCCGCAGAACATCCTGCGGGGCGAGCCCTTCTTGGTATAGCGGAATACCGTTACCCCGGCGGCCACCAGGGCGGCCATGATCGGCTCGCCTTCCAGGGCTGCGAGGGCTTTGCCTTCGAAGAAAATAGTCACTTTCTTCTGTGCCGGCATATCCCAGAGAACGGCGTGTTTCGCGATTCTCGAGTCGGGGGATTTTTCTGCGTTCATTTTCCCAGCCCCAGATCCTTGAGCGCCTTTCTGAGCGCCTCGGTCACCTCGGGCGACGCAAGCTTGAGAGGGGGCCTTAAGGGACCTGCCTCAAAGCCGCAGAGCTGGAGGGCCCGCTTTACCGGCACAGGGTTGGGCTGGAGAAAGAGAGCCCTGTTGATGGCCTGGAGTTTCACATGGAGAGCCGCCGCTTCGGTGATTTTTCCTGCCAGATAGGCTTCTATCATTTTTTTCATAAAGGGAGCCACCACGTGGCCAGCCACGGAGACAACGCCGTAACCGCCTATTGCCAGGGTTGGAAGGGTCAGGGCGTCTTCTCCAGTATACACCCTAAAGCCCGGTGCGGCGTCGCGGATGACAACGGTCGTGTCGTCCAGGTTGCCCGCCGCATCCTTGAGCATGGTGATCTGCTCGACATCCTTGGAAAGCTTTACGATGGTTTCGGGTCTGATGCTGATCACCGTCCTGCCCGGGACATTGTAGAGCATGGAAAGAATCTTCACCGAGGAGGCAATCATGGAGAAATGGTCGTAGAGCATGCCCTGGTCGGGTTTATTATAGTA
>JAVEYV010000044.1:0-11516 GCA_034003305.1 Spirochaetia bacterium
GACGACCAGAAGGGTGCCGCAGAGAAAACCCAGGAGCACTACGCTGATGGATACCGCATTGTCAGAGGATAACAGGCGGTCAAGAAGGCCTTTGTTCAAGCTGGGCTGCCTCATTTTGCCTCCGTTTCGGCGTTTGCTTTGGATCGGAAGCCTGCCATCATGGCACCGATATCCCTTTCCCTCGCGTCCTTCGCATCGACGATCCCAACGATTTCGCCCTTGGAGATGGCGGCGATCCGGTCGCAGAGATTGAGTATTTCGTCCAGCTCGAAGGAAACCAGGAGAACGGCTCTTCCCTTGTCCCGTTCCTCGATAAGACGGGAATGAATCGTCTCGATGGCGCCCACATCCAAGCCTCGGGTAGGCTGGGCGACCAGTAGGAGTTCGGGCGACAGTTCGATCTCCCTGGCGATGATAACCTTCTGCTGGTTTCCCCCGGACATGGAGCCGACCTTGGTGGCAGGTCCCTGACCCGCCCGTATGTCATAGCCCTGGATAAGCTTTTTGCCGTAGGAGGCGATGGCTGCCATGTTCAGGATGCCGCCTCTCCTGGAAAAGGCCGGGCTGCGGTAGCTTTTAAGCACAAGGTTTTCGTCGAGCCTGAAATCGGGCACGATCCCGAAACGCTGCCTGTCTTCCGGCACATGACCGATGCCGGCAGCGATGCGGTCGTGAATGCTCATCTTGCCAATATCCTTGCCGGACAGAAGAATGGAGCCTTTTTCCACCGGGAGCATTCCGGCGATGGCGGCTACCAGCTCGCTCTGGCCATTGCCGTCAACGCCGGCGATACCCAGGATTTCACCGGAACGGACGCTCAGTGAGAGGTTCTGCACGGCATACAGCCCCTTGCTTTTGCGTACATAGAGATTTTTGAGCTCCAGAACGGTTTTGCCTGGTTTGGCGGGAGACTTCTCTGTAGTAAACTTGACCGCCCTGCCGACCATCATCTCGGCCATCTCTTCTTCGGAACTGCTCTGAACATCAACGGTGCCGATAGAGCGTCCCCTGCGCAAGATTGTGCAGCGCTCGGCGGCTTCCATGATCTCCTTCAGCTTATGGGTGATGAGGATGATGGTTTTACCCTCGGCCTTGAGCCGCCTGAAAATCTGCATGAGTTCGTCGATTTCCTGGGGACGGAGAACCGCGGTGGGTTCGTCGAATATGAGAATATCGGCGTTTCGATAGAGGATTTTTAGGATTTCCACCCGCTGCTGCATGCCAACCGAGATGGACTCGACCTTCGCCTTCGGATCCACATCGAGTCCGTACCGTGAGGAGAGCTCGGCCACGCGCTTTTCTGCAGACCGCAGGTCCACATCCCCGGTTTTTGTCCGGGGTTCCTTGCCGAGGATAATATTCTCGGTAACCGAATAATTATGGACAAGCTTGAAATGCTGGTGCACCATGCCGATTCCCAGCTCCGTGGCCTCGTTCGGGTCCCGAATCTGCACTTCCTTGCCTCGTACGAGGATTCTGCCCGAATCGGCGAAGTAGAGGCCGAAGAGTATGGACATGAGGGTGGATTTGCCCGCGCCGTTTTCCCCCAGGATCGCATGGACCTCGTTGTTGTAAACCCTCAGGGTAACTCCGTCATTGGCGATGACTCCCGGAAAGGCCTTGGTGATTTCGAGCATCTCTATTGCATAGTCTGGCATTGTGCTCCTCGGAATCGCAGCGCTGTCAAAATAATTTTTATACCAGCAGGCTGAAAGCAAGCGCCGCGCTTTTTAAGGCTGCTTCAATCGGAAAAGGCCCTTCCTCCCCGGGGGGGAAGGAAAGGCCGCATCTGCTTAGAATCGAATCAGGATCAGTTGTCGCTGGCCTGGAGGTTGGAGGGAACAAGCCCCTTGGCCTTGGCTTCGGCGTAGGTGGGGGCAATGGCGATCTTGCCGGCGATGATGTCCTTTTTCACGGCTTCGACCTTGCCAACAATAGCCTTGCTCAGTTCGGGGTTGGTGGTGGAGAATCCAACGCCTTCATTCTTGGTGTCGAAGGTAACCACGCCGCCTGAGAAGGTGCCGGCCTGTACTGCCTTCAAGGCCACAAGCGTCGAGGTCTCGACGCGCTTGAGCATGGAGGTGAGGACAGCGGACTTGTTGCCGGTGTAGATACCGTCCTGGAACTGGTCGGAATCGACGCCGATCGCCCAGACGTTCTTGCCCTGAACCCTATACTCCTTGGCCTGGGCGATGGTGCCGTTACCGGTGCCGCCGGCGGCGGAGAAAATCGCGTAGACGCCGGAATCGTACCAGTTCTTGGCCTGGGCTTTTGCCAGCTCGGGCTTGCCCCAGTCATTGGCGTAGTAATCGACGAATTCGGCCTTGGGCAGGACGGAACGCACTCCCTGGATGAAACCGACTTCGAACTTGGTGATAGTCGGGCTGGGGATGCCGCCGATGAATCCGAACTTGGGATTGGCAACCTTGTCTTCGACAGCCTTGAGGGCGGTTGCGACGCCAACCAGGTAGGAGCCTTCATGCTCGGCATAGACCGCTTCCATGACATTGGCCTGTCCGACCCAGTCTACGTCGACGATGAGGTATTTCTGCTTAGGATACTTGGGAGCCACTTCGATAAGGGCGTCTGACCAGGTGAAGCCCGTTACGATAACCAGATCGTACTTTTCATCCGATGCCTGCATAAGGTTGGGGATGTACATGTCCTGGGTTTGGGCGGTGAGGACATCGTAGAATTTTCCCCGCTTGCTCATGGTGCTCCAGCTGTCTCCGTAAAAGTCCAGGATGCCTTTCCAGGCAGCTTGGTTGAAAGACCTGTCGTCGATGCCGGTCGCGTCGGTGAGCAGTCGGGAAGTGGGCTGAGCGTAAACGCTGGCCGCTGCGGCGAGTATGAGTCCGCCGAGGATCATAAGTCGCAAAAATCGTTTCATGTATGCCTCCGTAAAGATATAGCGCCGATTGGCGCCTGATTTCGAGTATATGTCGAGCTTCGAATTCAGTCAACGAAGCGCAGGTATAAAGGAACCGGGCAGGGATGCGGGTTGCAGCCTGTTAAAGGGGCGGGCTAGATTTCCGCGATCACATGTCCCTGGTAGTACTGGTCCCTCAATTCCTTGACCTGGGAGTCCGCCAGATAGTCATCGAAGCCCATGTAGCGGTCGATTATTCCACCCGGGCAGAGTTCCACGATCCTGTTGGCAATGGAATCGACAAACTCATGGTCATGACTGGCAAAAAGCAGGACGCCGGGAAATTCGATGAGTCCGTCGTTGAGGGCCGTAATAGCCTCCAGGTCGAGGTGGTTGGTCGGTTCGTCCATGATGAGGAAATTGGCGCCAGAGAGCATCATCCGGGAGAGCATGCAGCGGACTCGTTCGCCGCCAGAGAGAACCCGTACGGGTTTAAGGGCTTCGTCGCCGGAAAAGAGCATTCTTCCAAGGAAGGAGCGTATGTAGGTCTCGTCCTCAGAGTCGGTATACTGTCTCAGCCAATCAACAATGCTCAGGTCGGAATCGAAGAGGGATCCCGAGTCCTTGGGAAAATAAGCCCGCTCCACGGTCTGGCCCCAATAGATATCCCCGGCCTCTGGTTTTTGCTCATCGGCAAGGGTTGAGAAAAGTCCTGATTTCAGCACATGCTCGCGTCCCACAAAAGCTATCTTGTCGTTCCGGTTGACATTCAGCGAGAAATCCTCGATGCCGCCGCCCTCAACCCCTATCGACAGCTTTACCAGCCTGAGCACATTGTTGCCGATATCCCTGTTGGGCTTGAAGCTGACATAGGGAAAGCGCCGGGAGGAGGGAACTATGTCGTCGAGCTGTAGCTTTTCGAGTATTTTCTTTCTGGAGGTAGCCTGCCGGGACTTGGAGGCGTTGGATGCAAAGCGTTGGATGAATTCCTTAAGATCTTTGGCCTTGTCCTCTTTTCGCCGCTTTAAGTCCTTCTGCTGCTGCACCAGGATCTTGTTCATCCTGTACCAGAAATCGTAGTTGCCGGAGTACATCCGTATGTGGCCGAAGTCGATGTCGCAGGTATGGGTGCAGACTGCGTTGAGAAAGTGCCTGTCATGGGAAACGACGATGACTATATTGGGAAACTCGATGAGGAATTCCTCGAGCCAGCGTATGGATTCCAGGTCGAGTCCGTTGGTCGGTTCGTCCAGCAGAAGAATGTCGGGGTTGCCGAAGAGCGCCTGAGCCAGAAGCACTCTCACCTTGAAGGATTCGTCAAGCTCCTTCATCTGCTGGTCGTGGTACGCTTCGGCTACGCCGAGACCTGAAAGCAGAATGGCTGCCTGAGCTTCGGCTTCCCAGCCCCCCATCTCTGCGAATTCGGCTTCCAGTTCGCTGGCCCTAAGCCCGTCTGCTTCGGTGAAATCCTCTTTCGCATAGATCGATTCACGTTCCCTGGAGATGGCATAGAGCTGTTCATGCCCCATAATGACCGTATCCAGAAGGCGGAAGTCCTCGAAGGCGAAGTGGTCCTGCTTAAGCACCGCCATGCGGGAGCCCTTGCTTATCTGGATCTCTCCGCGGTCGTGGTCGATTTCACCGGAAAGAATGCGCAAAAAGGTGGTTTTTCCCGCGCCGTTGGCGCCGATTATGCCATAGCAGTTGCCGGGGGTGAATTTGAGGTTAACGTCTTTGAATAGGCTGCGCTCGCCGAATCCGAGCGCCAATTCTTGTACTGATATCACGTGTGAAATACTCCCTGTAATCGGTCATTATTTCAAGGGGTCATGCCCGCATGCCTGTCAGTAAAAAACAGATTGTGGATCGTCAAATGTTGCAAGGCCGACCTTTACATGTCTATTATAGTGTCAGCCCCATTCCAAAGGAGACATGCATGGCCCTTGCGCCCAGCCGGTCCAATAAGAAAAGGTCTGAGGTATTTTCGCGGGAGGGTTATTCATCTGCGAAAGGAATGTTGAAATTATCCGGCCGGGGACTTTCCCGCTATGAAGGATAGTACCTGCAGGCTTCTTATCCTTTCGGACATTCATGGTCATGCTGAGGTGGTGAAGATCCTTGCTGCAAGGCATCCCGATGTCGATGGGATACTCATCGCCGGCGACATCACCAATTTCGGGAATTCCGACAAGGCCAAAGCGGTCATCGAAGTCTTGCGGCCTTGCACAGGGGCCCTGGGCATCCATGGGGTCTCCGGCAATTGCGATAACCTCTCGGTCAGGAGGTACCTTGCCGATTCCGGACTGGACCTGGAAGCGCGGGTTTTCGAATCAGAAGCCTTCGTGGCCCTGGGAGCGGGCGGGGGCCTGCGCAGGGCGGGAATAACCAGCTTCGAGCGAAGCGAAGGAGAGCTGGAAGCCGCGCTAGGCCCCAGCCTGGATGCCGCGTATAAAAACGAGGGACCCTGTCCCAGGACAAGGCCCCTCATTGTAGTCACTCATTCGCCGCCCTACGGCACGAACGCCGATATCCACACAGGGATGCACGTAGGAAGCAAGGTCTTTTCCCGCCTCATGGGCAGGTACAACCCCGATGTCTGGATCTGCGGACATATCCACGAGTCTCGCTGCGTCTCCCTGGAAGACGGCATCCTGGTGATTAACCCGGGACCCTGCGCCCTGGGCTATCACGCCCTGCTGGAATTACGGCGGGAAGGGGAGGGCCTCGCCCCTAAGGTCAAGGCCTCCCTTTTATCGCTTTAGATGCTTTGAACTCCCTGGCCGCGCAGGCTCTTTACACTCGGGCATCCTGCTCTTAGCGCCCGCTGGGACTGTAGAGATACTTGAAATAGTCCATGTCGGTGGACAGGGTCTTCTTGAGGCCGGGTATTGTGGCCTTGTAGGATTCCATGGCCTTCCAGAACTCGAAGAAGGAAGGATCCTTGCCGTAGGCTTCGGCGTAAATCTTGGTGGCCTCGGCATCCGCGGTACCCTTGAGGGTTTCCGACCTGGCGTAGGCTGAGGAGAGTACTGAGCGCCGTTCATTTTCCAGCTTGCCCAGCCATTCGGCCTTTTTACCTTCCCCGAAGGAGCGGAAGGCCTGGGCAATCTGGTTACGCTCTTTAATCATCCGCTGGTAGACGCTATCGGTGAGTTCGTCGGAATACCTAATCTGCCTTGGAATTATATCGATCACCTCAATGCCGAACTCGGGCACGATGGAGGAGACGATGGCGATCATCTCGTTGGAGAGGACTCGTCGTCCTTTTTCGATTCTTTCATACTGAGCCTGGGATACGGTGAGCTCATCCAGAGAGGAAGGGCCCATGACATCCCCGGTCTGGAAGGTTTCTACGATCTTTGTTTTTAGGATTTCGTCCGAATCCCTCACCGCTTCACGTAGATAGTTAGAGGAGATGACGGTGCGCACCGCGGAATCGATCACATCGTCCATGCGGCCATAGGCACTGTCTATGGTTGTCACCGATTCGTAGAATTTTGTCAGGTCGGCGATTCTCCAGCGCGCTGTGGCATCCACCCAGATAAACTGGTTTTCCTTGGTGGGAACCCGCTGCTTTTCTCCGTCCCAGGACATGAGTTTCTTTGGATACTTATTGACGATGTCCACAAAGGGGGTTCTGAATTTCAGCCCTGCTTCGGTATGGGTTTTCACTATTTTGCCAAAGCGTACAACCACAGCCTGCTCGCCCTCGTCCAGCACGAAGATAGGTCCTGCCACGAACACCGCCGCCACAATAAAGCCTAGTATCACAAGGAATATGATGGTTTTTTTCATGTAGGCTACTCCTGAGCTCCGCCGAGTATTTTCAGCGGTATTACGTTTTCGAGAGCTTTGTCGATCAGCTCCACATCAGAATTGCCTGCAAGAATCTCATCGATCATCTCGAAATAGATACGCTTACGGGTGATGTCCGGAGATTTTCTGTATTCGGCCAACACCGAGTCGAAGCGGGCCACGTCACCCTTGGCCTTGTTCACCCGCTCTGCGGAATATCCCTGGGCTATCTCCACAAGCTGGTCAGCCTGGCCTTTGGCCTTGGGGATTTCTGCGTTATAGGCTTCCTTGCCCTCATTGATGAGGCGGTTCATATCCTGGATGGCCTTGTTGACATCCTCGAAGGCATCTTGGACTCCGGCGGGGGGAACTATGTTCTGCAGCTGGACCTGGGTTACCTTGATGCCGAGCCCGTACTGGTCAAAAATTTCGTTCATCATAATTACGGCGTTGTCCTGGATGGTCTGGCGGTCCGAGCCAATGACGCCGAGAATGAGCCTGTCGCCCACCAGGAGGTTCATGACCGACTGGGACATGTCCCGAATCGTCTTTTGCTTGTCCAGAACATTAAAAAGCCATGCCTGGGGATCCGCTATCCTGTACTGGATAATCCATTCGACATCGACAATGTTAAGGTCGCCGGTGAGCATCGTGGACTCGTCGGGAAACTTCTGCTGAGAATACTGGGTTTGGGCACCGCTTCTCAGGGTTCTGAATCCGAAGGTCTCTGTCTGGATCACCTTGGTTGGCACGATGTAGGACTTCTGAATGCCGAAGGGCAGTTTATAATGAAGTCCGGCGCCCACGGTCTTGGCATATCTGCCAAAGGTGGTGATGACCGCGTTCTCCGTCTGATCCACAATGATGAAGCTTGTGGACAATATAGCGATGAGGGCGATTGCCACCACTGCTATTATAATGATGGGAGCCTTTGGCTTGAATTTCGGGAACTTGAAATTCACTTTAGGCCATATTATGGTCTCGGGCATTACTCAGCCTCCTGGGAAATTGGATTGCCTCAATATTGAATATACTTCTTCAGGCGCGAGGGGAAAGGTTTTTTTAAGAATTTCTAAAAATTCTTCCGGCAGCTGCGCTTCCAGACTTTGGGGGAGACCAAGATACGGTGCCCCGGTGAAGGATAATCTGAAGGAGTGGAGAAAGTAGGGGAAGTTCCTTCGCCCCGCCCCGTATTTGACATCTCCGGCCAAGGGGAAGCCGTGATAGGCTGACTGAACGCGAATCTGATGGGTGCGGCCGCTGTGCAGCCGTACCAAGGCAAGGCTGAGTTCCTTAGAGCCTGTCAGAGCGAGAATATCCATTGAAGCTGCCTTGGCCTTCGGGTTTATGGTGCCGGAATCCCCGGCCTCCAGCACCCGGCTCTGCATGCCGGGGATACGGAGCAGCTTGTCTTCCCAACGATGCAGGCCCTCGAGTCTCCCTTCCAGCAGGGCCAGATAGGTTTTGCCTATTTCACCCTTCCTGAGCGCTGAACTGAAGGCGGCAGCCCCTTCCAGGCTCTTGGAGAAGCAAAGGATGCCTGAGCTGTTTCTGTCCAGGCGGTGCAGGGGCCCGGGGACGAAGGAGAGGGAAGGGGGCAGCTTTCCCTCAAGATAGCCTCTCACCGCCTGTTCGAGGCTGTCCGCCGAGCCATGCACGAGCTGTCCTGACGGCTTGTTTGCAAATAGAAGAGAATCGTTTTCGTAAATAATCTTAAGGTTAATCGCTGCAAGGGCCTGCCTGGGTGTTTCCTGTCCCCTGACGCCGCAAAGTCTCGAATCCGCGGTGCCAAGGATTCTGCATTCTATATGTTCGCCCTGCCTGCAGCGGTACTCTGGGGCTTTCTTTTTCCCGTCGACCCTGATATCGCCCTTTCGCAGTGCCCGATGAATGGCAGAAAGCGGCAGTTCTTTGAGGGCCTTCCGGAGCACCCTGTCGAGTCTCCGTCCCTCGTCGTCGGAGCCAAGCTCCATGTTAAGGCTCCATTTCATTAAAAGAGTTTAGTCTCCCAGGTCTTAAGGGTCAATCAACAGTATTGACAGAGCGCTGCTCGAAAGGGAAACTTTAGGACCGATGAATACTACGATTGGTTCTCCGGCAATACTCTTCTCCAATCCGATTTTTCTCTCTGCCTTTTTCAGCCTCGCAGGCGCTCAGCTCATCAAGGCTCTGATCTCCCTGGCTAAGGCAAGAAAGGAAGAAGACTTCAGGGAAGCCATGATCATATTCTTCTGGCGGACCGGCGGCATGCCCTCGAGCCATTCAGCCACGGCCCTTGCCATAAGCACGGCAACACTGCTTACCGAGGGATACTCCAATCTATTCATTCTCTCCCTGTTTTTAGCCCTTATTGTCATTCGTGACGCACTGGGCGTTCGCCGCTCTTCGGGGCTTCAGTCCCAGGCCCTCAACAAGCTGGGCTCTTCCCTGGAGGAAAAGTCGATACTTCAATACGATCCGGTAAAAGAAGTGCACGGGCATACCCTCGCCGAGGTGCTTACCGGCGCTGGGCTTGGAATGGTAATCGCTTTTATTTTCTGTATTTAGAGCGGTAATAAAAGCCCTCGTGGTTTCAAACAAGCCGCTTTAATCTCTTTGATCCAATTATTTTGCCTTGCCATACTCAATTTTAAATCGCTATTTCTGTTGGGCAAAGCCTTCTTTTATAAAAATACCTTGTTATTGCGAAGTTCCCGGGCTTTTCACCTTCCCATCCCCAGCCTTGTGGTATAAAATTCCTCCATCATCTTCAAGGGTACGATATGCATGCAGGGCACTAAGGTAATTTTCGGGACATACAACACAATGCCGGACGGTGCCTCTGACACCCTCTTTGAGCTGAGCTACCAGAGATCCTGGAGACCATTCCTGTCCAGTCTCTATAAATTCCCCTCAATTACCTCGGTTCTCTACTACTCAGGCATCGTGCTTCAGTGGATCGAAGAGAACCATCCCGAATTCACGCTTCTCTTGGAGGAGATGTCCGGGCGCAGGCAGATTGAGCTGCTCGGCGGGGGCTATTACAGCCCGCTCTTCCCGATTCTTCAGCTCTCGGACAAGGTCGGGCAGATAGAGCTGCTCACCACCTATCTGCGCAAGACCTTCGGCAAGCGGCCCTCCGGCGGCTGGCTCTACGAGTATTCCTGGGATGCGGGGCTTCCGCTGGTATTTAAAAATTCCGGCCTCTCGTATTCGTTCCTGCCCGCCGGCACCCTGGCCTCGGCGGGGATTGTCGATCTTCGCCATTGCGAACCGGTGGTCACCGAAGAGCAGCGGAAACTTCTCTATGTATATCCCGTCTTCGATATGGACGAAGCCTTTGACTCCCCCAAATCATTCGAAAACGCCCTTGAAAGTCTTATGGATCGGTATCCGGACTGCAGGCTCTACACGATCATGGCCAATGGACATTCCGTGCCTGGAATGTGGGAGGTTTCGGGACTGGAGTCGCCGGATGTGATGTTTGAAAAAACCTTTGCCTGGTTTCAAAAAAACTGCCTGTCCATCGAAACAGTCTCTGCCCAGAATTACACGAAAAGCCTGAAAAACTCCAAGCTCTTCTATCTTTCTTCCTGTGCTTCCCAGCGTCTGGGCGCCTGCCTGGACCAGACGGCCGATTCGGGGAAGGGGCTCTGCTTTCCCTCTATAGCCAAGCAATTAATTCTCCGGCAAGCTGCGAGCAAACAGCTCTACGACAAGATGTACCATATTCATTCCCTGATGGCTCTATTGCGAGGGGATAAGGCGAGAAAAAAGAGCGCCCAGGAGGATCTCTGGAAAGCCCAGAACGGCGAGGCTTTTTGGGAAGGCTGTACAGGAGGCTTGCGGAGGCCTGAGGTGCGAAAACGCGCCTACAGGGCTCTTATCGATGCCGAAAAGGCTACGCGGATCCAAGGAAGCTTTATCCCCGGCCTGATCGTCGATGACATCGACTGCGACGGTGAAAAGGAGTTTCTCTACCAGGCGGGCGACCTCAATTGCTACATACATTCAAAAGGCGCCTCGGTGTTCGAGCTGGATTCTTTTAAAAACAAACACAACTACTGCGGCGTATTTTCCGCGGCCAAGGCAGGCAACTCCTTGCGAAGCTTTATCGATAGGCTTTTTGAATACGGAAGCTTCGGCGAGGAACTAGCCGGCTTGGAAAAGCAGGCGTACAACAGCTCCGAACGGGAGAGAAGCCAGCAAAAGATAGTGTTCTTTAGGGATTTTCAGCTCCATGTAGGGGAATCCCTTCTGCCCCTGGCCCTGCGAAAATCCTATCTCTTTCAAAAACACTGTGTAAGCGTCGACATAGAGCTTCACAACAAGTCCCAGACTCCAGTTTCATTTCGCTACGCCCTGGAGATGAACCTTCTGCCCTTGGCCGGCTTGGCGGAGCTGGAACTCAGCTGCGAAAAGGATAGGCAGCGCCTGCCTCTGGATGAACCCGGCGGGCTTGAAAGCTTTGCTGCGGAAGCCCTGTTTATCACGAGCTCCCAGGCGAGAGAAAAGATGGAACTGCGTTCAGACCGACTTTTTGCGGGGCGAATCGAACATAGCATCGACCGGCTCGACAGCCCACACATCCTGAGGCTACGGCAGGGATCTCCTCATTCCGATCTTCCAGGACAGGCGCCGGGCGAAGAACTCTACCAGGGCTCGCGTCTGCTCTTCGGCTGGGATATAGAACTGAGCCCCGATTCAGCCACGAGCCTGTCACTCTCGCTTCACCTCTGAGCTGATGCCGGAGCTTGCTACTATTGTTGCTTTGTTCGTACAATAGCCCATGGCTGTAACAACTTTTCCTGCATCGTTGGAAGGACTGAAGGTCTACTTTATCGGAGCCAAGGGAACAGGCATGGCCGCTTTG
>JAVEYV010000045.1:0-11488 GCA_034003305.1 Spirochaetia bacterium
GAAGCCATTTTTTCCAGTGTAGCTTCGAAATCCTTACCGGGCTCTATAAAGCTCAGTATATCGTCGGCAATGACGGAACCGACTTCGGCGGAGAGTAGGACCTTGGTTTTTTCCTTGCCGATTTTTTCGATCTTGTCTACGCTGCGAAGAATCGATACAGACTTGTCCAGACAGCGGGAGCGAGCTAAAAAGCGATTGAACAGCGCCCTGTGGTTGACCCTGATTTTTGCCGCGCCGGCATCGAGGGCTCCGATAGAGGCGGCGATCACCAGGACAATGTCGGCGTCGGCGGAGGCACTGTCTGTTCCAACGATATCGAAGTCGCACTGCATGAACTCTCGGTATCGGCCGCGCTGGGTATTCTCTCCTCTCCAAACCTTGGCCATATGGTAACGACGGAAGGGGAGGTAGAGCTCTTCCACGTGTTCGGCCATGAAGCGGGCAAAAGGCACGGTGAGATCGAAACGCAGGGCGACTTCGCGGCCCCCGTTGTCGGCAAAGCGGTATACCTGCTTGTCCGTTTCTCCCCCTCCCTTGCCAAGAAGGATTTCGGCATACTCCAGCGCGGGGGTGTCTATGGGTACAAAGCCGAATGAGCGGAATACCGATTCCAGCCTGGAGAGAAGACTGTTTCTCGCCTGCTCTGCCTCCGGCAGGTAGTCGCGGAATCCTTTGAGAACTCGGGGTTCGATAATTTCGGGCATTATTCCTCCGATGTAGAATGTGGGCAATTATGGGAAATAGCTGCGTTAATTGCAAGTATTGCATAAAACGCCTTCTGCGTGATATAAGAACGCTCCCTCTTTATTCAGGTCGATTCCCTTCGGAACCCGCCTGAATCAATCGTCCCCCGTATGGGGGACTAGGTCCACGAGGAGGAAAGAATGAGACAATACGAGTTGGTCGTGGTCTTGCCTTCTGAGGAAGATGCCTTCCACAAGGGCAAGGAAGCAGTGATGTCGGATCTGGCGCAGTTCGCCGCCGCCGATATCAAAGAAGAGGATATGGGAGACCGTCCGCTCGCCTATCCGGTCAAGAAGCGTGAACGGGGACACTACATTCTGTACAAGTTTTCCCTGGATGCCCAGAACGTTACTCCCATGGAGAGAGCATTCAAACTCAATACCAGCATTCTCAAGTATCTCGTCGTAAAGGTCGAGGCTTGAGCAATAAGGGGGTGTCCGGATGCGCGATATAAACGTCGTTGTCCTGGTAGGAAGACTCACCAGAGACGCTGAGCTCAAATACACAAAATCGGGAACGGCTATCGCAAGGTTTTCCCTGGCGGTAAACCGTTCGAGAAAGCAGGATGACCAATGGGTCGATGAGACCAGCTTTTTCGACATCGATTTCTGGGGAAAGGGCGCCGAGGCGGTTAATCGTTACCTGACCAAGGGACAGCAGGTCGCCGTCGAAGGCGAACTGCGGCAGGACCGCTGGGAACAGGAGGGGCAGCCCCGCAGCAAGGTAATCGTCAACGCGAGCAACGTCCGGCTCCTGGGGAGCCCTTCCGGAAACCAGGGAGGCGGCTCTTCGGCAAAAGGCCAGCCCTACGGGGCCCAGGACGGATCCTCCGGTCAGAGATCGGCCGGCGGAGCTTCAGCCCAGAACGGATCGCCGATAGACAGCTTCGACGATGATATTCCGTTCTAGAGCTATCGAAAGGATACAAGGAGAAATCTCATGGCTGACATGAAAGATATGAACGAAGGACGCTCGAGCCGCTCCGATATGGATCAGGGCGACGGCCGCAGGGATCAGGACGATCGTGGCGGTCCTCGCAAGGGCAAGGGCTTTTTCAAGAAGAAGGTCTGCAAATTCTGCACACAGAAAGCCCATATCGATTATAAAGATTCGGATACGCTCCGACGGTACACCACCGAGCGAGGCAAGATCCTCCCCCGGCGCATCACCGGAACCTGTTCCAAACACCAGCGCGCACTGGCGGTAAATATTAAAAGGGCACGATCGCTGGCGCTGTTGCCCTACGTCGTAAAGTAAAACCGAGGCTGCAGGTGGACGAGCAGGAACGGCTTTCCCAGAAGAGGATATTCCTCGCCGATGCTACGGCGGGGCTTTTGTCAGGCTTTCTCTATCTTTCCTATATCCTCTCCTTTGCCTTCCTGATCCCGGTGCAGCAGAGCTTTTCAGGCAGGGGCATGAGGGCGGGGCTGGTCTCTTCTCTCGCCGCCTTCACCGTCATTGCTGTCGGCACGGTGACAAGGATGATCCAGCTCAGGCTTTTCGACCTGATTTCCCTTGTTTCCGGTTGTCTGCCGCCACTTCTGCTGCTGGCTGCCCTGTACTGGATTAATGCTACAGTCCCGCGCCTGACCAGGATAACCCGCATCCTGCTGGCCGCCCTTGTTCTTTCCATAATCGCGCTTCCATTCGTACTGCGCATGAGCAGCGATTCGGCCTTTATCGGCCAGCTCTCGGCATATGTCGAAGAGACGATAGACTCCAGCGGCGTAGGTTTTGACGAGTCCAGGCTGGCTGCCGAACTGGTACAGCGGTCTCTCGGCATCATCAGCGCAGGATTCAGCGCATTTATACTCTGGATTCTTGCCGGCAGCTGGTGGCTTGGAAGCCTGCTCGCATCGAAAAGCAGATTTACTTCAGATGCTGGGCTTGCCTCCGAAAAAAAAGTTCTCCGTATTGCGGCGGTCAAGGTTCCTCATTTGGCGCTCTGGCCAAGCCTGCTTCTCTGGAGTCTTCTCTTTATTGCGCTCGCGCTTAAAGCCGAAGGCCTCATCCGACTGCTGGCCTGGAATCTGGCGCTCTGCGCCGCGTCAATTTACGGATTGCAGGGTATTGGGGTGCTTTCCTTCCTGCTGCATAAGCCGGGGGTACCGGTGCTGCTGCGCCGTCTGCTGCCTTTGGCGCTGATCGCGGCCTTGTTTAATCAGGCCACCAGCGCCGTAGTTTTGATTGGCTTGCCCGTACTGGGCATTACCGAGGTATGGATTCCATACCGCAACCTAAAAGGAGCTTCCACATGAAAGTGATCCTGAATCAGGATGTCCCCAACCTGGGAGAGATCGGTGACGTAAAAGAAGTCGCCTCGGGCTATGCCCGCAATTTCTTGCTTCCCCGCGATCTGGCCACAGTCTACAACGCCAGGAGCGTCCAGCTCTTCGAGCATCGAAAAAATGAGATCCTCGTCATCAAGGAAGAAAAGCGCAAGGCTTCCTCCTCGCTCAGGGAGCGTATCGAGAGCGAAGAGCTTTCGGTCACAATGCCCGCCGGCGCCAACGGTAAGCTCTATGGCGCCGTAACCAACGCCACTGTCGCGGACGAGCTATTAAAGAAGGGCCTGGAGATTGACCGCAAAAAGATTGAGGTGCCCGGACGATCGATAAAGAGCGTCGGAAGCTACAAGATCGCTATCCACCTCTACGAGAAGGAAGAGGCTGTCCTTAAGCTGAACGTACTCGGTCAGGAAGTAAAGGCCGAGAAGACCGACGAAAGCGATCAGCCCAGGAAACAGCGCCAGCGAAAGCCCCGGGTCGAATCCGCTGAACCGGTTACCGATGAAGAGCAGGCTGCGGCTTTCGAGGCTGCCGTCAACGCCGGACGCCTGAACTAAACCGCCGCCTGGCCCTCGCCTTAATCGCCGGCCTACTGGGACATCAGCGCAGAGCTGACTGCTCAGGCCGGCGTTTTCTTTTCAGCGGCGTTTTCTTTTATATGTCGCTTTTCTTTATTCGGCACTTTCTTTTGCGTGGTGACATTGTATAATTCTCCGAGGCCAGAGGACGAAGATGAGCAGCGAAAGCCTAAAAGATAAAATCCCTCCCCATAGCCAGGAAGCGGAACAGGCCTGCCTGGGCGCCCTCCTGCTCGATCCCGACAGTCTCGCTGCAGTGGTCCGCTACATACGCCCCGAGGATTTCTATCTGCCGGCGCATAACCAGATATTCGCCGCCGTCATCGCGCTCCATGAAAAAGGCCAGAAAGCCGACATCATAACCATTACCGAAGAGATGAGGCTGGCCGGCAGCCTGGACAGGGCAGGAGGGCCGGGCTACATCGCCTCTCTCACATCCATGACGCCTTCATCGGCAAATGTTGAGTATTACGCCCGGATTATTCAGGAAATGTCCACCCGGCGGAGCCTAATCCGGCTAGCCTCGGAGGTGAGCTTTCTCGCCTTTGACGACACCTCCGAAACAGGGCCTATCCTGGATCAGATACAGTCGAAAATCTTCGAGATAACCCAAAACCGCAGGACAGCTTCCTATCATTCCATAAAAGAACTTATTCCCGACACCATTACGTTGATTGAACAGCTGAGCAACAATCCCAATGCCTTTACCGGTATTCCTTCGGGCCTGACAGACCTGGACGCCATGACCTCGGGTTTCCAGAATTCGGAGTTTATTGTTATCGGAGCAAGGCCTTCGGTGGGAAAGACGGCGCTCGCTCTCAGCTTTACCGCCCATATCGCCATAGACTGCAAGATTCCCGCGGCCTTCTTCTCTTTGGAGATGTCCGAGCGGGCGCTCATGAACAGAATCATAAGTTCGGAGGCCCTGGTGCCCGGCGAGCGCATACGCACCGGCCGACTTCGCAGCTCGGATCTCAACGACCTAATGGACGCTGCCGGAAGAATCTACGAAGCCCCGCTCTACATTGTCGATATGCCCAATATGAAGCTCCTCGAACTGCGCACGATGGCCCGAAGGCTTGTCCTGGAGCGCGGGGTAAAGATAATTTTTGTGGACTACATAACCCTCATAACCCACGAAAACGCCGAGCTTCCCCGCTGGGAGCAGATATCGGCGATTTCGCGGTCGCTGAAGTCCCTGGCCAGGGAGCTGGATATTCCAATTGTCGCCCTCTCCCAGCTGAAACGGGAGGCCGAGGGCAAGCAGCCCAACCTTGCCGATGTCCGGGAGTCAGGGTCTATTGAACAGGACGCCGACCTGATTCTCTTCCTGCACAGGGACAGGGAGATCAACAAGACTCAGGATCAGCGTTCAGAGCAAATCGAGACAGAACTTATCGTGGCAAAACAGCGTAACGGGCCGATCGGCAAAACCAATGTGTGGTTCAAGCCTTCCTATGCGAAATTCGTCAATATGGAGCACTACCAGCGCTAAGCTTCGGCTGGCGCCATCGCATCAGCGGCCTGAGAAGAAAAGAATATCGCTGAAGGTCGCAATAAAGAATAACAGCAGTATCATGGCGGCCCCGACAAACTGGAAACGGTAGATCGTCGTGGTGAGAAGGGGCTTGCGCCTTAAGATCTCCGCCAGAGAGAGAAGTATCTGACCTCCGTCCAAGGCGGGAATCGGCAAAAGATTCATGATGAAGAGGCTCACCGAAAGAAATGCTAAAAAGCTGAGAATATAGCTGAAACCTGCGGCTCCTGAGGACGAGAGGCTCGCCTGAGTTGCGCTTCCGATGAGATAGGTGATCCGTGCCGGACCTGAGATGGCCTTGAAGAGGTTTACCCCGCGGAAGAGCATGGCAAGCCCTTTCAGGCTCATGCCGATCATTTCGAAACTCTCGGTCCAGCCCTGCACGAAGGCCTTGCCGACCGAAGCGGCCTTTTCCTCCTTTACTACTGTCGCAAAGGATATGCCCATAGGAGAGGCTGCGGTATCGTAGGAGAGCACCAGAGTAAGGTCGAGTACCTCGCTTCCTCTGCGTACCGTAACCGAAGCGCGCTCGGGTTTTTCGCTCAATATCGAAGAAATATCGATGGAATGCAGCACGGTCCTGCCCTGGATTTCCAGGATGCGATCACCCGGTCGAATACCGGCTATAGCCGCCGAGCTGCCCGGGGCTACCGACGCCACCAGCGAGTCCGCCCAGGCATAGACGCCGATGAGGCCTTGGCCGCTTTCCTTGTCCAGCCTGGGCCGTACTGGGAGAAGGAGCCTGCTGCCCGAACGTTCCACCTCGAACAGCAGTTCCTTTTGGGCGTTGATGCTGACGCTGTCCTGCAAATCGGAATAATCATTGACAGGCTTGCCGTCTATGGCGACGATAAAATCCCCTGTCTTGAGACCGCCGGCCTGGGCAGGGTTCGTCTCGCCGCCGGTCTGACCTGAGAGAGAAGGGTAGTCGGAGGCCAGGACGATTCTGTTGGGAAGGGTTTCGATGCGCAGACCCACAAGAGCGACCACGCCGAATAGAAGCGCGGCGAAGATCAGGTTGAATGTTGGTCCCGCCAGGAGAATTATGATTCTTTTCCAGGCCGCTTCACCGTAAAACGATCCCTTTTCAACCGGGATGTGGGTCAGTTTTCGTTCCAATGCCTGTTTGAAACCTTCCTCGCCCTTCATGCGGCAATAGCCGCCCAAGGGAAAGGCCGAAATCCGCCACTCGGTGCCGCCGCGCGTAAAGCCGAAGAGCTTAGGCCCCATGCCGATCGAAAAGGCTTCAACCTCGATGCCGAGACTTCGGGCGGCGATAAAATGCCCCAGCTCATGGATGAGTACAACAATGGAAAGGCCTAATAGACCATAAAGTACTGTCAGCATTGGATCTCCGCGACAAAGGACCTGGCTTTTTCCCTGGCCTTGCCATCATGGTAAAAGATACTGTCCAAATCCCCCGCGGGGAAGGACCAGCCGGCGTTTAAAGTATCGGCAACGACAGAAGCGATATCGGTAAAACGGATTCGGCCTTCATCGAAGGCCGCCACCGCGATTTCATTGGAAGCGTTATAGGCTATCGTGGCTGACTCGCTTTGGCGCAGGGCTTCCCGGGCCAGCTGAAGCATCGGGAAGCGAAGGCAGTCGGGTTCGAAAAAACTCAGGGTTTTTCCAGCCAGATCGAGCCTTCCGAAGGCTGACTCCAGCTCCTCGGGCCAATGAAGGGCTATATCGATGGGCAGGCGCATGTCGGGATTTGACATATTAGCGTAGAGCGATCCGTCGATGGTCCGTACCAGGGAGTGTACCAGGCTTTCAGGATGTATAAGAACCTTCACTTTCTCTTCTGAAAAACCGAAAAGCCGCACCGCTTCGATAAGTTCCAGTCCCTTATTCGCCAGGGTGGCCGAATCGATGCTGATCTTTCTTCCCATTTTCCAGACCGGATGGGCTGCCGCCTGAGCAGGGCTTATCGCCGCCAGCTCCTTCAAGGGTCTATCCCTGAAAGGGCCGCCCGAGGCCGTGATGCAGAGTTCTCTGACCGACTTGGAGCCGCAGCGGCCGATCAGCTGAAAAAGCGCGGCATGCTCGGAGTCGACGGGGATGATGGAAAGATTTTTCTTCCCGGCCATCGTTGAGAGAAGGCTATACCCCATCACCACCGATTCTTTATTTGCCAAAGCCAGATTCATTCCATTTTCGAGAGCCGAATAGGAGGCTAAAAGGCCCGGTGATCCGGCAATGCCGTTGACTACCAGGTCGGCGTCGCAACGTGCAAGAAGCTTCTCAACCGCATCGCCGCCGGTAAAACTGAGACGGGGATTGTCCTCGGCTGCGGCTCTCCGAATGCGGGGATTACCTCCCGCAGGGGCCGCGCTTCTGGCTGAGCTGCCGCTTCTAGCAGGATGGCTGCCGCTTCTGGCAGGGGAATCGCCGCCGAGCGGGCAGGGCGAGCCAGCGAGGGCAAGCCGCGCCTCGGGGTAGCGATGAGCGAGAGCTATCAAACCCTGGAGGTCCTTATTTGCAGAAAGGCCGACAATCCTAAAACTGCCGGGATGCCGTCGGTTTGCTTCGTCCACGCATTCCAGGGTTTGCCTGCCGATGGAACCGGTAGCGCCGAGTAGTATTAGCGTTTTCGTCATTGCATCACCTAGACTGGGGAAGAGAAAAATCCCCAGATAGAAGCCAGGGCTATAAAGAGCGGAGCGGAGAAGAAGAGGCTGTCGAAGGAATCGAGAATTCCTCCCCTGCCAGGAATAAAGGAGCTCGAGTCCTTGACTCCGGCAGAACGCTTGAGGGCGCTCTCCAGCAAATCACCCAGAATAACCGTAACGCCAACACAGAGCCCCACGAAGAGAAGAGAAATCAGGGAGGCTATGCCGGCATTGGGGAAGAGATAGTAAGAAATCAGTCCGGCCAGAAGCGAACCCGAAAGTCCCCCCAGGAACCCGGCCAGGCTTTTATTAGGCGAAACCGCGACTATGCCCCGTTTGCGTCCCACGCTGACGCCGACCAGCCATGCCATGCTGTCGTTGCCCGAGGTCATGAGGAGGAATATGAAGAGCGGGCTGCTGTACTGCTGAAAGCAGGAACCGATATAGACTAGGCAGGCTCCCAGGATTCCGCAATAGAAGTAGCTGAAAAGGGATGCGGCGATTCTCGGCAGAAGGGAATCCAGCTCTTCTTTTTTTGAAAATGCGAAGGGAGCTATGGCCGCGAGGCTTCCCAGCAGGGAAATAATGAGGAGGAGTTCCAGAGGGCTTTTTGCCGAGGGCAGAAGGGATCCGTAGAGGGGCGAAAGGTAGACCAGGGCTGAGCTCAGGAGGGCCAGCGCGGCGAGATAAGCCCGGTTTAGCTTTATGCCTTTTTTGTAAAAAAGCCCTGTGGTTTCGTACAGCGCTCCCAGTTGAATGCCCATTGCCACAATAACAAGGAGAATATTCCTGCCGAAGGAGGCATAGAGCTCAAACAGAATAAAGAGGGGAACACCGAGGAAGAAAACTAAAAGGCGTTGTACGGTATTTTTTGTCATTTACAGGCCCCCGAATCGCCGGGTTCGGGAACGATAGTCGTCCAAAGCCTTATCCAGGGCTTCCGCATCGAAATCAGGCCATAGGCAATCGGTAAAGTAGAGTTCTGAATACGCTGACTCCCAGAGAAGAAAATTCGAAAGCCTCATCTCTCCCCCGGTACGTATGATAAGGTCCGGATCAGGCAATTCGGGGTGGTCCATGCCTGAAGCAATGTCTTTTTCGGTGATGGAGTCCGCGGTCGCACCCCGCCCCGCGCTCAGCCTCTTGACGGACCTGAGTATCTCATCTCTGCCGCCGTAATTGATGGCCAGGTTGACAACCATGCCGGGAAAAGCCGAGGTATCCCTCACTGCCGTATCGATCTCCCGGAGAATGTCGGCGGAAAGACCGCTGCGGTTGCCCGAGTGCAGAAGCTTGATCCGGTTTTTGCGGTAAAAATCCAGTTCGGCGGCCAGATGGGTTTTGATCAGCCCCATGAGAAAACCCACTTCGTCCTTGGTTCGCTTCCAGTTTTCAGTGGAAAAGGTGTAGAGGGAGAGGTGGGAAATATTCCTTTCGGAACAGGCCGCAACGATTCGCTTGGCTGCTTCCAGCCCTTGGCGGTGACCTTCGGTGCGCGGCAGGCCCCGCTTGGTAGCCCAGCGGCCGTTCCCATCCATGATTATCCCCACATGGAGGGATGGGGTTGTTGTATCCATTAGGCCGGTAGTCCTGGCTTAGTCATTTAGACTTCCATGATCTCTTTTTCTTTTTCTTCCAGTACCTTGGCGATCTGAACAATATAGGAATCGGTGAGCTTCTGAAGCTCCTCCTCTTCCTTTTTTACCACATCTTCGGCGGTATTCTCGCTGGCCGATTCTTTTTTCAGCTCCTCGAGACTATCCCGCCTGATATTGCGGATCGAGACCCTGGACTGCTCGGCGATAGCCTTGGCCGACTTTACCAGATCCTTCCGCCGCTGCTCGGTGAGAGGAGGGATGGCGAGCCTGATGACCTTGCCGTCGTTGGAGGGGTTAAGGCCCAGCTCGGATTTTAGAATGGCTTTTTCAATTTCGCTGAAAAGGGCTCGATCCCAGGGCTGGACAACGATAAGTCTGGCCTCGGGCACGGAGATCGTCGCTACCTGGCTCAAGGGGGTTTTCTGTCCGTAGTAATCGACTCTGATCTTATCCAAGAGGGATGGAGAAGCTCTTCCTGTCCTGATGCCGTTAAACTCATCCCGAAGCGCGGCTATGGTTTTCTTCATCCTTGTTTCACAGGTAGTCCTTACCGATTCCATTGGCTTCCTCCCCACGTAAGGCGGCTGGACCCGGAATTTTTAATTCCGGGTCCAGCGCGGTTTGTCATTTTGGCGGGCTCAGACAGCCTCGCCAACCTTGATGTAATAATAATCGACTATTGAAAAATCGGCACCCGATTCTTTTTTGACCGCGGCCATAGCGGTGGCGACGCTCATCTTTTCGTCGCGCACAAAGGGCTGATCCAGGAGACATACATCGGCCATAAGCTTTTTGAGCTTGCCGGCCAGAATACCCTCGACTACCTTGGCAGGCTTGGCCTTCAGCTTCTCGTCCAGCTCAACCTGCTTGGCGAATATTTCCTTCTGCTCCTCGACCCATGCGGCGTCAGGTTTGCTCTGGTCCAGGAACATGGGGTTGAATGCAGCGATATGAAGGGCGGTGTCGTGGATAAAGGTCTTTACCGTTTCGCTTGCGAAGGCATCGCTTGAGGCCGATGATGCCTTTACGACGACGACGATTTTCCCTTCGCCATGGGAATAGCTGTGCATGTATTCACCGGGGGCGGCGGCAAAGTAGCGTACGCGCTTGAGAGCGATGTTTTCCTTTATGACTACGGCGATATCCTTGACCATGGCTTCGAGGGATTCGTTTGCCGCATCGGCCTTCATCTCGAAGGCTTTGGCGGCGATTTTCTCCCCTGCAGCGATAAAGTCGGCATTCTTGGCGACAAAGTCCGTCTCGCAGACGATTTCCACAAGGGAAATCGCCTTGTCGGCTTCTATGACAAATACCCGGCCTTCGTTAGTCGCCCGGCCGGCGCGTTTTTCGACTCCCGCCATGCCCCATTCGCGCAGAAGCTTTTCGGCGGCGGAGAAATCGCCCTCGGCCTCCACGAGCGCCTTCTTGCAATCCATCATTCCCGCTCCGGTCTTCTCCCGGAGGGTTTTAATGTCTGTTGCTTTTATATCCATGATAACGACTCCTTATTTTTTCTCGTACAGTTTGTCCTCATCGATAATGGGCAAGCTTGCCTCAGCCTCGGGTTCCTCGGCGGCGGGGGGAGCGCTTGGCTCGGCAGAATCCACCTTAGCGGCATAGCTGTCGATATCCACCTCGACCTCTTCCTCTTCCTTACGCACTGCATCGGTGTGGACTTCTTCGGTTTCATCCGCCGGCAGGCTCTCTATGATCTTGAGGCCTTCCGAGGCGCCGGCTTCGACTACGGCGTTGGCGATAATCTGGGTGAAAAGGCTGATTGACCTGATTGCGTCATCGTTGCCTGGGATGGGATAGGTGATGCCTTCGGGGTTGCAGTTCGTATCGACCACGGCGGCTATAGGAATTCCCAGCCGCTGGGCTTCGGCCACGGCAATGGCTTCCTTCCTGGTGTCCACCACGAAGATGATGCCCGGAAGGTCCTTCATTTCCTTGATTCCGCCAAGGTTCTTTTCAAGCTTAATCTTTTCTTTCTGGAGGCTGGCGACTTCTTTTTTGGTAAGACTCTCGAAGGTGCCGTCTACTTCCATGCGCTCGATCTTCGTGTGGCGCTGGATGGATGTCTTGATGGTGCTGTAGGTTGTAAGCATGCCGCCGAGCCAGCGATTGG
>JAVEYV010000046.1:0-11346 GCA_034003305.1 Spirochaetia bacterium
AAAGAAAAACTGAGGATTCTCGATGCCATAGATCCCGATCGGCCCTCCGGTCAGTCCCAGGGGATTGTTGATCATGCTTAAGCGGACTAACTCGCCGAAGCCGAAGGTGACAAAGCAGAGATAGTCTCCATTGAGGTGGATGACCGGGGCTGTCACCAGCCAGGCGAAAAGGCCCGCGACGACCGCCGAAACAGGCAGCAGGATGAGTATGGGAATGTGAAAGCGGGTGTTGAGAATTGCGGTGACATAGGCCCCGATAGCGTAAAACGCCGTATGTCCAAGGTCGAAGAGCCCCACTTCTCCCAGAACGATGTTGAGGGAGAGCCCCAGGAGGGCATAGATGCCCACATAGAATCCTACATCGATCCAGTAATTGTCCACAAAGGGCAAAAGGGGAAAGAGCACAAAAAACCCGGCCGCCGCTATGCCGAGCATCCGTCTTCGCCTGGCATCCTCCGGGCCTCCGCGATTGCCGGGACTCTTGAGTATCCTTTGCAGCATGCCGGAACTTATGTTCATCAGACTTTTTCCGCCGTCTTCTCGCCTAAAAGTCCTGTGGGCCGGAAGATCAGAATGGCAATGAGGAGAATAAAGACAAATACATCCTTCCAGGCTCCGCTCACGTAGCCGGCCAGGAGGGATTCGACGACGCCGAGGATGAGGCCTCCCAGCATCGCCCCTGGAATGTTGCCGATTCCGCCCAGGATGGTGGCCGTGAAGGCCTTGAGTCCGTAATTCCAACCCATGTTAAAGCTGATCGCCCTGTAGTAGAGGCCGTTCATCAGCCCGGCGACGCCGCCCAGCCCCGGGCCTAGGGCGAAGACGAAGAATATGACCTTTCGGACATCGATGCCCAGGAGGGTCGCTGTCTCCCTGTCCAGAGCCGATGCGCGCACCGCGGCGCCGAAGCTGCTTTTTTCAACTATGAGCCATATGATGAGCATCAGGGCGAAGGAGATTCCCAATATTGTAAGCTGCAGAAGCGTTACCGGAATGCCGAAGACGGAAAAGCGCAGGCTCGGCACTACCGAGGCGGGGAAGGCGCGAGGCCTCGAGCCCCAGATGGCCATGATCGCGTTCTGGATAAATATTGCCATGCCCAGGGCCGAGACAACCAGGGAAAGCCGGCCCGAAGGATAGACCGGCCGGTAGGCGACCCGCTCCACCAGAACTCCTGCCAGCGCGACGCTCAGGGCGACCAGAAGAGCCGTAAAGCCTATGCCGCCCCATAAGCCCAGGTACGCGGTAATTTTGCCGGTGGCACCGGTGAGAAGGCTATAGCCCAGATAGGCTCCGAGGGCGAAAAGATCACCGTGGGCGAAGTTGATGAGTTTCATGACCCCGTAAACCATGGAGTAGCCCAGGGCGACAAGAGCGTAGAATGAGCCCACGGTTAAGCCGTTCACAAGCTGTTCAAAAAAAGTGGACACCTTTCTCCCTTTATCGAAAAGCATAGGGCGGGGCCCTCAGGCCCCGCCTAAAGCGATTTTTATCCGGCCTTCAGCAGGCCTCTCGATCATTCAGGCTAGAATTCCGATACGACAAGCCTTCCTTCGGGATCGACCCTGTACATCTTGTAGGGGACATCCCGGCGGTCTCCCCGGTCGCTGAAGAGCAGTGGACCGGTTACGCCTTCGACGCCCTCCATTTTGAGCCTCATGGCTTCGGCGATGGCGTCAGAGTCCAGTTTGCCTGCCTTGTTGATAGCGCCCGCTATGGCGTACAGCGCGTCGGCCGCATAGACAGGCCAGGGGCTCGAGGGCAGTTCCTTGAATTTCTCCGCGTAAAGCGTCTTGAACTGGCTCGCTATATTGGTGGTGACGTCGGTGACCAAGGGCTCCTGGGTCATCAGCGCCCCAGCCGCCACATCCAGTCCGGCGATCTTTACGAAGTCGTCGTTGATAGCAGCGTTGCCGCCAATAAAGGGACAATCCAGCCCCGCATCCCTTGCCTGGCGGATCAGGAGTCCCGCCTCGGGATAGTAACCGGTAAAGTACCAAACGTCGGGTTTTGTCTCCCTGAGTTTTGTCACCGCGGCGGAGAAGTCCTTTTCCTTCGGGGTTATCGCATCGAAGTAGACCACCTCGGTTTTGCCCTCGGCTACATAGGGCTGCAGCGCTTTCATTGCCTCGTCGGCAACGCCTTTTGCGAAGGTTGAGTTGTCATGCATTATGGCAATGCGCTTGGCGCCCATGGTCTCGACGGCGTACTTGCCGAAGAACAGGCCCTGCGCATCGTCCCTTCCGCAGGTTCTGAAGAAATACTTCCTCTCTTTGTCCATGGTAAGCCTGACGGCCGTACAGCCGTAGCCCACCGATACCATTTTGTTCTTTTCGTAGATATCCGCCGCAGGTTCGGTAACCGAGGAGCCGTAGCTCCCTATAACCGCCGCGACCTTCTGCGACACCGCTTTCTGGGCAGCCAGGGCGGAGTCTTTCGGATTGGATGCATCGTCCACAATGATGATTTCAACCGGTTTTCCTAAAACCCCTCCCGCCTTGTTGAGCAATTCTGCCGCAACCTCGACGGACTGCTTGGCCATCTGGCCTTCGTAGGCATAGTCTCCCGTAATCGGCGCCTGCAGGGCGATTTTTACGGTCTTCCCGGACTGTCCGCCACCGCAACCGGCCAGCAGAGCCAGAGAGATAGCGACACAGCATATTCCGAGGACCACACCAGTCTTCTTGATTGTCATGCGCATCTTCCTCCCTCCTTCTTCCTATCCTATAACGCTGCATAAGTATGCGCAAGATTCAGACAGCAGATTTTTTCTTGACAGCAAGGTGTACTGGTTATAGCCTGAATAATCAGAGCCAGCTGCCGTCCCGGAGAATCCGATGCCTAGAATCATGTCGCATCCCGTCCTTGCAATGCCTGAGGGCAGAAAAACCGTGAGCTTTCTTTTTAACGGGGAGCCTGCCGAAGGCTACGAGGGAGAAGCGCTTTCCTCGTCCCTCATGGCCCTGGGCAAGAGCAGTTTCTCACTGCATCCCAAGGATGGAGCTCCTCAGGGACTGTTTTGCGCAAACGGGCAGTGTTCCCAGTGCACGGTGCTCATCGACGGCATACCCGGGAAATCATGCCTGACTCCCCTCATGGAAGGCATGGATGTGCGCAGCCTCCAGGGCCTGGCCTCCCTGCCGGCGATGGATGAAGGCCTGCAGCAGGCCGAGCGCCGGGCGCTCCACACCGACATACTCGTGATCGGCGGCGGACCTTCGGGCCTCTCGGCTGCCTGCGAGCTGGGGAAGATGGGCTTTCAGGTGGTGGTCGCCGATGACAAGGAAAGGCTGGGGGGGAAACTCGTTCTCCAGACACATAAGTTTTTCGGATCGGAAAAAGACTGCTACGCCGGAGTCAGAGGAATCGATATTGCCCTGAAGCTGGAAGAAAAGCTTAAAAAACTACCCAACGTAACGATTCTGAAAAATTCGCCCGTGGTGGCCATATTCAAGGACAGAAAGGCGGGGGTCTACAAGGATTACTCCTCCTATCTTCTGGTGGAATTCACCGCCCTTGTTGTTGCCTCCGGCGCCCGAGAGAAAAACCTTTTATTTCCCGGCAACGACCTGCCCGGGGTTTTCGGGGCCGGGGCATTTCAGACCTTGGTGAACCGCGACCTTGTTGCGGCTTCCAAAAGAATTCTCATTGTCGGTTCGGGCAACGTAGGCCTCATCGCCGCCTATCATGCCCTGCAGGCAGGCATGCAGGTGGCCGGCATCATCGAGATACTGGGAAAGGTAAACGGCTACAAGGTCCATGCGGATAAAATCCGCCGCATGGGAGTGCCTATCCACCTCAATACGACGATTCTCAGGGCCGAAGCCGGCCACCCCAAGGGAGACATCGAAGCCGGCCGCCCCAAGGGAGAGCCCGAAGCGGGAGCCGATACGAGGCTAAGCCGGGCGTTGGTCGCCAAGGTTGACGATCGCTTCAGGGCGATACCGGGTACTGCCTTGAGCTACGAGGTAGATACGATCCTGGTCGCCGCTGGATTAGCCCCCTGCGATGAATTCCTTCGACAGGCCCGGAGCTATGGAATCCTGGCCATAGCCGCCGGAGACGCCGAGGAAATCGCCGAGGCCTCCAGCGCAATGTTCGGCGGAAAGATAGCCGCCTATACCCTTGCCCGTCTGCTCGGGCGGCGGCTTGAGCTGGAGCCGTCCTTGCTGTCCACCAGGGATATTTTAAAAGCCAAGCCGGGAGACAGCTTTTCCCGGAGTCCCCTTATGCCGACAGCGGACTGGAGACCGGTTTTTTTCTGTTCAGAAGAGATCCCCTGCAATCCCTGCGCAACCGTCTGCCCTGTCTCCTCCATTTCCCTCAGGCCGATCAGGGGCAGCATCCTCGATCTGCCCTATTTTTCAGGACATAGCTGCATCGGCTGCCTTTCCTGCGTAGCCATCTGCCCGGGCCTGGCTGTTAGCCTGGTACGGAGACTTTCGGAATCAAGCGCCGAGGTGGTTCTCCCCTGGGAGTTCGAAGCGGAGTTTCCCGATGGTCAAATCATGGAGCTGGTCGGCCAGGAGGGGGAATTTATCGAGAAAGCGCCAGTTGTCGGACGCAGGAAAAACCCTAAGAACGGCACCTGGCTCCTGCACTTTAAGACATCCCTTCAGAATGCCTCCCGCATCGCGGGAGTCAGGGTTCAGCCGGAGGATGTCAGCAGACCCGCCGCGGTTAACGTCGAGAAAGCCTTGGCAGGCGAGACCGACCCGATAGTCTGCCGCTGCGAAAGGGTAAGGCTCTCGGAGATTGCGGCCTTTATCAAGGAGAACCGCATCCGGGATATCAATCAGCTCAAGACCCTCAGGGTAGGCATGGGCGCCTGCGGGGGAAAAACCTGTTCCCAGCTTCTGGACAGGGCCTTTAAGCTGGCGGGGCTAGACCCCGCGGAGATAGAGCCAGGATCCCTGCGGCCGCTCTTCATGGAGATACCCATCGGAGAGATCGTCAATGAGGGACTCTCGAGAATCGGCGGCAAGAACGCCGGTGCCAGGGGCGCCCCATGAAAACCTACGATGTCATTATAATAGGAGCGGGTTCTGTTGGCCTTCCCCTGTCCTGGAACCTGGCTAAAAAGGGACTCAAGGTCGCGGTACTGGATCACGAGGCCTCCTGGGGCAGGGGGCAGAACCGGGCGGCGATCGGAGGCCTGAGGGCTACCCACTCGGATCCGGCGAAAATTCAAATCTGCCTGGAATCCATCAAAGAAGTATCCACGATGAAGGAGGCCTACGGCCTCGATCTCGAATGGCGGCAGGGGGGCTATCTCTATGTCGCCTTCGACGAAGATACAAAGACTTCTTTTCTCTCCCTGCTGGAGATTCAAAAGGCGGCGGGGCTCGACATCGATTGGATCGGGCCGGACCGGGTCGTCGAATTAGCGCCGGGGCTGAGCAGGGAAGGCCTCCTTGGAGGCACCTTCAGCCCCGGCGACGGCTTCGCCTCGCCCCTGATGGCCTCCACGGCCTTTCACAAACTGGCCATGGATTCGGGGGTGGATTTCTTCTTCGGCCACCGGGTCGAGGCTGTAACGATGAAGGATGGACGGATCCAGTGCATAGAAGCCGGCGGCGAACGATGGAGCGGGGAGCTCTATGTCAACGCTGCCGGCGCCGAGGCATCGGAACTCGCCAGCCTTGCGGGCTTGAGTATTCCCGTTCACCCCGACTGCCACGAGGCAGGGGTTACCGAACCGGTGCAGCGCTTTATTCAGCCGATGATCGTCGACATACGGCCCGATGCCGAATCGGGCAATTATTACTTCTACCAGGCCGAAACTGGACAAGTGGTATTCTGCATAACCCCGAGGCCTCAGATTTGGGGCAGGGACAAGGATTCGACATCGAGTTTCCTGCCGCTCTGCCTGCGCCGAATGCTCGAACTCTACCCCAGGCTTCGCAACCTGCGGGTGAGGCGCACCTGGAGGGGCATGTATCCCATGACTCCTGACGGACTGCCCATTCTAGGCTATCCCGATAAAGCCCCCAATTTTTTGCAGGCAGTGGGGATGTGCGGTCAGGGCTTTATGATGGGACCGGGGCTCGGGAAAATTCTGGCCGAATCCATCGAGGCCGGCGGCTGCGCAAAAAATCCTGCCGGAAGCACGGATTACGGCTTTATATTCGAGGACCTCGCCTGCTCCAGAACCTTCGAACACAGCGAATTTCTCAAATAAAAACTGCCGAGGGCTCTTGACCAAAACCCATGATTGCGTCATATTCCTACTAATCCCATAGGAATTTAAGGAGATACGCTTCATGTTCCAGGTCCCAGCGAAGACTCAGTACGCTATCCGGGCCCTGGCGCACCTGGCGCGATCCGGAGGAGACAGCGCCGCGCAGACGGCGAAGGCCCAGAATATTTCGGTTAAATTTCTTGAAGGCATTTTACACCAGCTCAAACTCTCCGGCATCGTCGTTTCGGGCAGAGGAAGGGGAGGGGGCTATAGGCTTGCCAGGCCGGCCTCGGAAATTCTTATGATCGACATTGTGGCGGCTATGGAGGGCGAGCTTAGGCCTGTTGAATGCGTCGATGACAGCAACGTCTGCAGCATGGGAGCCTTTTGCATGCCCAGAAAATTCTGGCAAGGACTGAAGGATTCGGTGGAAAACTATTTGCGATCGGTCAATCTGGGCGATCTGGCCGAGGAGCCACTGATCACCCTCTGCGGTACAGGGCCGAATAGGGCGGCTCGCAAAACTGCATCTTTTGCCCGTACCTCGTCCAGGACAGGGAAAAAGGAGTTCGATAATGTCTGAAACCTTTGTATATATGGATTACAACGCTACTACCCCCCTAAGACCCGAGGTGAGGGACCGCATGGTGGAAGCCCTGGGTATCTACGCCAACGCCTCGAGCCTCCACGAGTCAGGGCGAAGGGCCAGGGCCGAAATCGAGGAAGCCCGGGCTTCCGTGGCCGCCCTGATCGGCGCCAAGGAAGCAGCAAACCTCTATTTCACATCCGGGGGATCGGAATCCAACAACACGGTATTCATGACCATGTATCAGCTGGGCCGGAAAAATCCCTCCCGGCGCAAGATCATCACCAGTTCCATCGAACACCCCTGTGTCATGAATGCCGCGGCCTACCTGGCCGAGGAAGGTTTCCCCGTCGTTTATCTGCCGGTGGATTCCTACGGCCGAATTGATCTGAATGCCCTCAAGAATGAGCTCGGCCCGGACAGCTTGCTGGTGTCCATCATGGCGGCGAACAACGAAATCGGAACAATCGAAGACATAAAGACAATCAGCGCTATGGCAAAAAAGGCGGGGGCCTTTATGCACAGCGACGCAACCCAGGCGGTGGGAAAGGTCCCTGTGTCGGTGGAGAACTGGGGAGTCGATTATCTGACCCTGTCCTGCCACAAAATATACGGCCCCAAGGGAGTCGGCGCCCTTTTTGTCCGGCCCGGCGCCCCAATTCAGCCCCTAATACGGGGAGGGCACCAGGAGAACGGAGTGAGGGCAGGGACCTACAACAACCTGGGGATTCTCGGGTTTGGAAAAGCGGCTGAACTCGCCCTGAAAGACCTGCCGGAATTCGGCTCCCGGCTCTCGGTGCTGCGGAACAGGCTCATGAAAGGCCTGCTGTCCAAAATTCCCCATGTAAAGGTAAATGGACATCCCGAGGCTGTCTTGCCCAATACCCTCAATCTGTCCTTCCCCGGCGCAGAGGGCGAGGCAATACTTCTATCCCTCGACCTGGAGGGAATCCAGGTTTCCACCGGCTCAGCCTGCGCCTCGGGCAGCCTTGAACCCTCCCATGTTCTTCTGGCCACAGGCCTGGGACCGGAACTCGCCCACGGGTCTATCCGCTTTTCCCTGGGCAGAAACAGCACGGAAGCAGAGGTGGACTACGTGATTGAAAAAATGCCTCCAATCATCCAAAGACTTCGACGGATGTCTACGGTCAGTCCTCTCATTGAGTAGGATTTGAGTCTGCGAAAAACCGCTGCTTGAAAAGCGGCCTTGTATACAGAGTAGCAAGAAAAGGAGCGATACCATGAACGCCTTCCAGTGGCTTTATTCCGATGTGGTAAAGGAACATTTCGTAAATCCCCGCAACGTCTTCGATCCGGAGGAAAAATTCGAGGCCGATGCGGAAGGCGTGGTAGGCAACATTAAGTGCGGCGACCAGATGATGTTCCTTCTCAAGATAAACAACGATGTCATTGAGGATGTGCGCTGGAAGACCTACGGCTGCGCCTCAGCCATCGCCAGCACCTCAATGCTGTCCGAATCGGTCAAAGGCATGGACATACGCAAGGCCTACGGAATAAAACCCTCGGATATCGCCGCAAAGCTCGGCGGGTTGCCTGAAAATAAAATCCACTGTTCGGTGCTGGGCGATAAGGCACTGCGCGCCGCCATCGACCAATATCTGGAAAAGAAGGGTCGAAAAGGGGAGTTCAAGGGCGAGGACGCTGTGGTGATCTGCACCTGTCTCAATATAACGGATAAGGACATCGAGGAAGCGGTAAAGGCAGGGGCCCACGACTGGCAGAAACTGCAGGAGGCAACGAAAATCGGCACGGTCTGCGGAGGGTGCAAATCCAAGGCCGAGGAACTCCTGCACGAATTCGTCCACATTTATTCCTGAGCGCTCATTCCTTCGGAACGCACCGTGAATCCCGAGGATTTTCGCGCCCTGGTTTACGAAAAAGCCTCTGCTTGTTATCGGGACCTGCCCTGGCGCAGGACCCTCGATCCCTACGCTGTCATGGTGTCGGAGTTCATGCTCCAGCAGACTCAAGTCTCCAGGGTGATTCCGAAGTACAAGGCCTGGCTGGAGCGCTTCCCCGATTTTCAGAGCCTGGCCGAATCCGCCACCCCCGATGTCTTAGGCTGCTGGAGCGGCCTTGGCTACAACAGGAGGGCCTTGGCGCTTCAGGCTTCCGCCAGGACAGTAGTGCAGCGGTTCGATTCCAAGCTTCCGGAGAATGAAAAAAGCCTGCGCGAGCTGCCGGGAGTGGGAAAATACACGGCCAGGGCCATTCTGGCCTTTGCATTCGACAAGCCCGCGGTATTCCTCGAAACGAACATCAGGACAGTGCTCTTAAAGCACTTCTTCCCCGAGGACAGGCAGGTGACCGAAGCCGCTCTCGAGGAGAAGGCAGCCTTCGTCGCCGACACTCAAGCACCCCGAAAATGGTACAACGCCCTCATGGATTACGGCGCCGAGCTTAAGCGCGTCGAGGGGAATCATTCGGTACGCTCATCGAACTATAAAAAACAGACAGCCTTCGCCGGTTCCTTTCGAAGCCTGAGGGGGGCGGTGCTTAAAAAACTGCTGGAACAACGAGGGGTTTCCTTGGAAACCCTGAAGGCCGAACTGTCCTTCAGCGCAGCTGAGATCGAGCGATGCTGCGGAATCCTCGTCAAGGAAGGCTTTGCCGCCTATGAAGGCGGATTTCTTGAGATAAAGCAATAAACTGGGTATTTTATGTCTGCCGGCTAAAAATGAGGACCGAAACGGGAAGATTTTCCTAATAGTCCTTACTGAACAGTTTGGTAAAGAAACGTCCTACAGCATCGACGAACCTACGAAAAAAGCCCGCCCTGGGAATATCCTTTTCAGCCACCAAATCGATGGCCGCTACATCCTTGCCGCTCAAGGAATAGACAAGCCTTCCCAGCCTGCGGCCCTTTTCTATCGGGCCGTCCACATAGTCCTCGGCCTCGACTCTCAGGGACAGTTCGCCTTCTCTTCCCTTCGGCACCGTCACCGCGTTGGCTGAAGCGCTTTTCAAACCTACCTGGCGCTCTGATCCGAACCAAACCCTGGTTGTGGGGAGTTCTCCTGCATCGATGCTCTGGGTGGTGAAATTTTCGAAGGCCCAATCCAAAAGCCTGGCCACATCCTGGGTGCGCTGTCTTCCGCCCCCGGCGTACGAGGACCCGGTGCCTCCCAGTGTAATAACGATAAACCGGGAATCTCCCCGCTTTGCCGTCGCCGCCATATTGAAGCCCACTTCGATTATGTAGCCTGTTTTTAACCCGTCCGACCCGGGATAGGAGGTGATCAGGGAGTTTCGGTTATACTGTACGATTCTTCCTTCGGGCAGGTAGGTCGGCGTTCTGTGCTCCTCTCTGGGAAACTCTATGTACCGAACCGAATGCAGCTCCTCCAGGGATTCGGGGTGGAGTTCGAGATAGCGCTTGCAGAACTGGGCGAATTGCCTGGCGGTAACGAGGCTGAATTCCGAAAGACCGGAAGGCTCGACAAAGCTGAGCTTGTCGAAGCCCATCTCCTCCATCTCCCGGTTCATCCGCTCGGCAAAGGCTTCATTGGATCCAGAAATCCTCCGGGCAAGGGCATAGGCGGCGTCGTTGCCCGAGACGACGGCGGCCCCGAGCATAAGGTCCCGCACAGACACCTTCATGCCTGGGTGCAGATACATGATCGAAGAACCGTAGGGAATGTAGGGGGAGCAATCCCGCTTGTCGATCTCGAGTATTTCGTCGAGGGAGAGCCGGCCAGCCTCGATTTCCTCGTAGGCGATATGGAGGGTGAGAAGTTTTGTGAGGCTGGCCGGCGGCAGCGAGAGGTCTGGATTCTTGGCGTAGAGGAGGGTGCCGGTGGTTGCATCGATCAGCGCGGCGGAGCGGGCGTTTACCTGGGGCGCCGGCTTGATGGAGACCGCGGGCAGGGCGGCGTGGTTATCGCTTCCTGTTTGCGAAACGATGGCGCCCTGGGCTCGGACCTGGGCCGAGCCAAAGGCCGGCAGATAGAAAAGAACAGAGATGACTAGAGCGGCTAAGAACCGGAACCTATTACCCTGAGGCCTGTTGCGCTTCATCAGATGCTTATACCGCCCTTTTTTGTTTAGAAATCAGCCTGCCTGGGAGCCCTGGGAAAGGGAATGACATCCCTGATGTTCGTCATGCCCGTTACATAGAGCAATAAGCGCTCGAACCCCAAGCCGAAACCCGCGTGGGGGGTGGATCCGAATCTTCGCAGGTCCAGGTACCATTTATAAGTATCGAGGCTTAGACCGCCTTCCTTGATTCTATTTTGAAGAAGATCCAGGCGCCACTCGCGTTCCGATCCTCCGATAATCTCGCCGAATCTCGGCACCAGCACATCCATGGCCGCCACTGTCTTGCCGTCGTCGTTCTGCTTCATGTAGAAGGCCTTGATTTCCTTGGGATAATCCGTGACTACCAGGGGGCCTCCGACAATCTTTTCGGTGAGGAACTTCTCGTGCTCGCTTTGCAGATCGCAGCCCCAGTAGGGCTTGAACTCGAACTCACCGCTGTGTTTTTCCAACTCCTTGACCGCCTCGGTATAGCTCATTCGATGGAAGGATCCCTCGGCGACCTTGCGTAGCCCATCGATAA
>JAVEYV010000047.1:0-11240 GCA_034003305.1 Spirochaetia bacterium
AGCTGAGTATGTATTTGCCGTCACAGGGATGAATACGGGAATGAAAATAGCTTATTTGAAAGGCTATGGTGTTGTCATAGAATTGATTGAATACTTTAATTCCGGCGGCATAAAGAGACAGTCAAAATCCAGCAACATCGGAAGCGGGCATCTTTGTCTTAATGTCGATGATATATACGGTATTGTAAAAAGCCTAAAAGAAAAAGGTGTCGAATTTTTGGGCGAACCTGTATGCATTCCCGCGGGAACCAATAAGGGTGGTTTCGTCGTGTATTCCCTCGATCCGGATGGAATAGTCAACGAATTCATCCAAGCGCCGAAAGTGTGAAAACAGCCAACGTTGGCGTAGATCACGAAGTCTGTATCGGAGGGGCATATAGTGCGGTTTTTTTAAAATACGGCCTCACAACACTTCCATTGGAACTGGATGACCACAAGGTAGCTGCGATCGTAGCTCCGGCAGAGGTATGCCCCTTGACCGATGCTTCTGAAGCTGTGAAGAAGGTTCTTGCTAAGCCTTACGGGACTCCTCCTCTTTTGGAGATGCTCAAAAGAGCATCCCCCCAAAAGCTGGTGATTGTAGTAAACGACATAACGCGCCCCACTCCTTATTCGGTGATAATGCCACCTCTTTTAGAGATTCTTGAGGAGGCTGGCATACCTGATTCCTGCATCACTCTTGTGATTGCCACAGGCATCCACGAACCGCATACTCTGGAACAGAATATCGATGTATCCGGTGAGGATCTTTGCCGCCGTTTCAAAATAATCTCTCATAACGCAGAGGATCCGTTGACCTTGGTATACAAAGGGATGCTTCCATCAGGCTATGATTTTTAGTTGAACAAGACAGTAGATGAAGCTGATTTTTTAATAACCCTCGGCGTTGTTATGCCTCATTATTTTGCAGGTTTCTCCGGTGGAAGAAAATCGATACTACCTGGTGTTGCCGGCAAGGAGACTGTTCAGAAAAATCATAGCAGGATGGTCGAGTTGATGGATGCCATGCCCCCGATAAGGGAGAATCCCATCAGCCTTGAGATGATACATGCGGCACGACTTGTCGGAGTCGATTTTATAATCAATGCGGTCATGGATGATTCTGACAGGATGGTGGAAGTAGTCGCAGGAGACCTTGAACAGGCATGATGCAAGGCTGTCCAGGCAAGTGAATTGATGTATTTTGCACCGATTCGTCGGAAAGCTAGAATCACTATTGCCAGCGCTTCTGGATATCCGCGGGATATCAATCTGTATCAAGCGCAGAAAGCACTAGATCATGCGGATAAAGCCACTGAGGACGGAGGTACGATTATCATCGTGGCCGAGTGCAGAGACAGCTACGGAGATAAAATTTTCGAGACCTATATGAAATCTGGGTATACAGCTCAAGGTATCATTGAGGAAATAAAAAACAATTTTATTATTGGCGGACACAAAGCCTATGGATTTGCCAAGGTTGCCTTGAAGAAAAGGGTAATCTTTGTCAATGATCTATCGGAGTTGATAGTCACTAGTCTCTTTGCACGTAAAGCAAAGACCATGGAAGAAGCAGTCGCCATGGCTCTTAAGGATCAGGGTCCTTCCGCCGAATTTTTAATTATGCCCGAAGGAAGTATAACGGTTCCTCATGAGAATTATGTGAACTGAGGGATCATATCAACGCGCCGAAAGCCCACCGTCCACCGGAAACTGAACACCGTTAATAAATGTCGCCTTGTCAGAAGCTAGAAATGCTACCGCATTTGCTACATCTTCCGGCGAACACAAGCGGTTGAGAGGAATATCGGCGATACGTTCGTCCCTCAACTTTTTATCGGCTAAAACCCTTTTTACTAAATCAGTCTCGACCGTTGCAGGGTGGATGGAGTTACATCGTATTCCATATTTCGCGTAACGTGTCGCAATACTCTTCGTGAGCAGTGTAACGGCACCCTTTGTTGCAGTATAGGATTCATTGGTCGGGATATATCCGACGAGGCCGGCGACAGAGGACATATTGATAAACTGCCCGAAGCCTTGGCGGCGCATAATCGGAAGCCCGTGTTTTATCGAGAGGAAAGGTCCGCGGACATTAACATGAAACATTTGATCCCATTGCTCGACGCTGCATTCTTCAATGACGACTCTTATATTGATACCTGCATTATTTACCACTAGGTCGAGCCTTCCAAAAGAATCCATGACTTTTGAGTAAGTATTTTCCCAGTGAGATTCTACTGCGACATCGAGATGCTCATAAAAAATTTCACCAAATTGTGATAGTTCCGAAATGACAGAGCTTTTATACTCATCCTGAATGTCGCATAAATAAACGATAAAATTGTCCTCCAGTAATCGCCTGCAAATCGCTTTTCCAAGACCTCCAGTACCGCCGGTAACTAAGGCTACCTTTTTTATTTGATTCACAATGGGGCTCCTTTTAAGGTAAGGATCAGAAAAACTACAAAGCCACTTTCAAAAGTTAACTGACTTTTGAAAGTGGCTCATTTGTATAGAATAATCGTAGCATCGGCTATTTAGTGTTGTAAAGGAAAATGATAATTTGTGGGAGATATCACTTTTCCCAAAGCTTGACGATAGCAGCCTGGGAGCGCTTTCCGTCGCCAGCCGCCCTACCGGCCATGAAAATCTCGTGGACCAGCGAGGTCACGGGCGCGGGAAATACCTGGTTTCGAGACAGGGAGAGGACATAGCCCAGATCTTTGCAGATCATATCGATGGTGCCGCCTGGATTGAATTCCCGGGAGATGATGTCTCGCGCGGCGACATCGAGCACTTTCGACCCCGCCCACCCATCCTTGATGGCGTTGTAGAGCGAGCTTGGGTCGATGCCCGTCTTGGATCCAAGCGCGAAAGCCTCGGCTATCGCCGCGAAGGTCGCGCCCACGATCATCTGGTTTACGCATTTAGCCACTTGGCCGCTGCCGGTTCCGCCGGTGCGGATGACCGAAGCGCCCATGGCCTTTAAGTAGGCCAAACAGTCATTAAAAACAGACTCCTCGCCTCCCACCATGAAGGAAAGGGTGGCGTTTGTGGCCGCTCTTTCTCCTCCGCTGACGGGAGAGTCGAGGAAGCGGATTCCCTTCTTCGCGAGCACCGAGGCGATCTCGATCACGACGGCGGCGTCGGAGGTGCTCGCGTCTATGATGATCCCACCGCTTTTCATGCAGGTTCCGAGGCCCCGCTCACCCAAAATCACGCTTTTCACGATTGTCGAATCCGGCAGCGAAAGGAAGACGATGTCGCTCTTCCTTCCCACGTCTTGGATGCTTTCCGCCGGGAGTATCGCGCCTGGTTTCGCGCAAGAAACGAGGTTTTGCAATTTTACAGGATCGGTATCGTAGGCGTGCACGCCGGGGAATTTCCCGGACAGATTCCTAGCCATCGAACCGCCCATGGTGCCGATTCCGATAAATCCAAGCGCGTGGTTTTTCAGAGCTTGCCCCCCGTCGTGGCCTCGGGAAGAATGACGACTTTTATCGCCCCATCTTTCTTGTTGGCGAAGATATCCAGGGCTTCGACATAGCGTTCCAGAGGGAAGGCGTGGGTTACGATCTTGTCGCCCTTGATGATGCCCGCCGAGAACATGCCTAAGACCTTCGCCGAGACATTGGGATTGGCCCGGGAGCCGCTCAAGGTGATCTCGTTCATGACGAGCTGTGTATACGGCGGGGCTTTGACTTCCGAATCCTTGTAGAAGGCGATAGAGTTGATCTTGCCCCCTTTCCGGATCGAGGCGATGCACTGGTCCAGCGCCAGGTTGGAACCACTGGTTTCCTGTATTTCGTCGGCGCCTATGCCCTCGGTTATCTCCAGGATTCGTTTGGCCGGATCTTCCTTTTCATAATCCACCAGCACATCGGCCCCGATTTCGCCGGCTGTCTTAAGGCGATGCCCCCGTCCGACCATGATGACCGTTTTCGCTCCCATTCCTTTCATGATCTGTAAGGCGCAGAGCCCTATGGGCCCCGGCCCCCAGATGGCCACAGTGCCGCCAGGCGTTACTCCGGTCATCTCAATGCCGTGGAGCGCCACTCCCGCGGTATCGAGGAGGGTAGCATGGGCGAAACTGAGATTGCCCTGGATCTTGTGGATCGACTTGGTGGAAAACACGTTGTATTCGCAGTTGGCGCCGGGAGAGGACATGCCATAGTGCCGATGGCCCGTTTCCGGTTTCCCGTAGTTGAGGCACAGGGTATAGCGGCCCTTCAGGCAGTTGGCGCAGATGCCGCATCCCTTGTGGGCTTCGCCGGCCACTCTGTCGCCCACGGTAAAGCCTGTCACGCCTGGCCCAAGCGCGGCCACCACGCCCGACCACTCATGCCCGGCGGTAAATGGGAATACAGGCGGCCAGCCTTTCTTCGCGTGGTGGCCGTTTATGATCTCGGGATCGCTCCCGCATATGGCGATGGCCTTGATCTTGCAGAGAACCTCGCCGGGTCCAGGCTCGGGCACAGGGAGTTCCCTCATCTCGACGCGACCGTAGGCGATAAGTTGACTGGCTTTCATGGTTTTAGGAATCATATCTTCTCCTCCGGTTCGTCATTATTGCGGCTTTTTGTCTTCTAACGTATAGCGGGCTTTTTCCCAATCGAAGCGTTCCTGCCAATCGGGGTACTTGTAGCGTCCGATATCCTGATCGTCCGGGTACACGAAAAGCGCGCCCGGTTTCAGTATAACCGTCTTCATGGCGGGATGGTTTTTCCTGACGATTTCTTCGAGCTGATCGGGATCCAGATAGGTGCAGGCCCAATTCTCATAGTGATCGGGTATGACTACCTTCGATTTCAAGGCCTTCGCCACCCTGAACGCGTCCCAAGGCGTGAGCTTGTCGTAGGAACCGGAAGGATTGTGCCCCATATCGAGGATAGTGACATCGATTTCGTTTCTCTGCCCGACTCCGTAGAAACCGTTGTGGTAGATCCCATCGCCGATAAAGGCGATATTGCCGCCTGATGTCTTGAAGATGTAGGTGACAGCCGCGTCATCCATCGTGGGGTTGAGCTTCATGCCTTCAGGCAAGCCAAGCGTCGTGGTCAGCGCGTTCATGTCGAAGTTCTTTTCGACCCTAACCTCGGTGTGCCTGAAGGGAACGGTATCCCCGGGCTTGACCTCAATGATTCTGTCCTGCGGCACACCCCAGCCATTGAGGACTGCCACTGTCATCCTCGGACCGACAAATTTCGCGTTCGTCGTCTGCAGGAGCGCTTTCACCGTATAGATATCGCAATGGTCCGCATGGTGATGGGTCATGAAAACGGCGTCAATGCGCTTGAATTTCCAGATATCCACGATTTGGGGGTTCAGCCGCATCCAGTGCAGGTGATCGGCGCCTGTATTCTGGCAATCGCCGCTGTTGGCGTATCGGGTCACCATCGAGGGGCCGGCGTAGTTGTCGAGCAGGAAAATGTCGTCCTGGTGCTTTATGCCCCATGAAGGGCCGCCAAACCACCACAGGTTGACCTTTCCCGGTGCGACGACAGCCTCGTCCATCTGGCGATTTATATACTCTCCCCAGGGTGGAAAGCAGTCCTCAAGCCATGTTTCCCTGGTAATTTCCCTGTTTTTCAGCATGTGCGTCGCCTCAACGACGCCCCATTCATCCCTTTGCACGTTGCTCATGTACACGCTCCCTGTCCATTCAAACGTAGAGGTGATCCGGCTTGTCGAGTGATGATAGCATCGTAGCATACCCTGTCAACAGAATTCTCAACGCCTAACCTCAACCAATGGCCGCGGCTACGATGCGCGCCGCCGCGGCGATGTCCTCGGGGCGGCTGAACTCGGCGGGGTTGTGGCTTATGCCGTCCTTGCTGGCCACGAAGAGCATGGCCGTGGGCATGTAGGGTGCGAGGATGGCGCTGTCGTGCAAAGCCCCGCTGGAGGCGTCGGGTAGGGGGATCCCCAGCTCGGTCCCGGCCCTGCGCAGGCGATCGCAGAGGCCTGGGTCGAAGAGAAGGGCCGGCAGATTTTCGAAGCAGTTTATTTGGGTTTTCAGACTCCGCTTCTCTCCGATAGAGGAGAGAAGCCGGCGGATCGAACCGTCGCCGGAGCTGAGGAGTTCGTTGGAGGGCGAGCGGAAGTCGAGCATGAAGTCCGCCCTTCCCGGGATGACGTTCACCGCGTTGGGGGCGACGGTCAAGGCTCCTGCCGTCACAACCGAGTTGGGGTGAAGGGCATCGAATTCCTTGCCCAGAGCCTCGAGGCCGATAATGAATTCGGCAGCTCCCGTCAGGGCATCCCGGCGGTCCGACATGGCGGTGGAGCCCGCGTGGTTCGCGACTCCCATAAAGTTGCCCGAGTACTGTCGTCTGCCGTTTACCGTGGTTACGACGGCGACGGAGAGGCCCTTTTTCCAGAGACCCGCGCCCTGCTCCACATGGACTTCGATCAGGCCTTTATAACGGTCAAGGGGAAAGCCGAAGTTCTGTGCGCTGATCATATCCAGCGCGACGCCGAAGGGCTTTCCGGCGCTTGCAAAATCGGTACCGGCGCGATTCTTCAAGGTTCCGATCTGTTCCCCCGGCAAGGTACCCGCCCAGGCCCGGCTGCCCAGCATGGCGATGCCGAAGGTGGTTCCCTCTTCTTCGGCAAAGAGCACCAGCTCCAGGGCGGCGCCGGGCAGGGTTCTCAGTAGTTCGAGGGCTATGACCACGCCGACTACCCCGTCGAATTTCCCGCCTGAGGGGACAGTGTCGATATGGGAGCCGCAGAGCCAGGCGGGCTCGTCCCAGGAGAGCCCCGCCGGACGGGCGTGGACGTTTCCGGCGGGATCGGTTTTCACCGAGCAGCCCAGCTTCCGGGCTTCCTCGATGACATAGTCGAGGGCTGCTCTCCAGGAAGGAGAAAACGTAGGGCGATTATACCCGGCGGCGGGGTCGGATTCGCTCCATTCGGCTATGGTCTCGATGGCTGCTATGAGTCTCTTCTCGGAAATGTCAATGTTTTGCATAGTATGGGGAGTATACAGTCGACGCAGGGGGAAGGCGAGAAGCCGCGTGGTTAAGGTGAGGATCAGCACGAACCGGACCGCGGGAGCTAAAAAAAGCGTCGCGCGATTTATCCATGCAGGGTGCTCTGCGGGCGCTCCAGGAAGGGTTCTGCATAAATATGCTTGTTGACAGAGCTTTTCCATTGGAGATATTGTCAGGTCTAAGAAAAGACCTTAATCGCCCTGAAACAGCATGGCGGGGATTCTCCCCAAAACCGGTTTCCAATTCATATTCTGCATTTATATGCAGCAGGAGGTGTCGGATGATTCGTCGCAGTGGTATCAGTCTTCGTCTTATCGTAATGGTGCTTGCCCTGGCGGTTTTTTTCGGGGCTAATGCCAGCCTTTTCGCGCAGGCAGGGAGCGAAAAAGACCCCCTGGTCGTCATCCAGTCCGCTGAACCCACGGGTCTGGATCCGGTAACCAACAGAACTGTTCCGGCCTACAACGTGACCCTCCATGTTTTCGATTCGCTACTTTTAAAGACTCCCGACGGACAGACGGTGCCGGCCTTGGCCGAGAGCTATGTCAAGGAAAGCGATACCTCCTGGCTGTTCCGCCTCAGGCCCGGCGTCACATTCCACAATGGCGAAGCCCTGACGGCCGATGCGGTCAAATACACGGTCGACAAGATTTTCGACCCCGCGAGCAAGTCCACCAGAGCCAACGACCTCAACTGGATCGACCAGGTGAATGTCATCGACAAGCTCACGGTGCGTATCGTCGGCAAGCGGCCCTTCCCGCTGGCCGACCACTACTTCTCCGAACTCCAGATCGTGCCTCCCGTCTACAGGGAAAAGGTCGGAGCACAGAAGTTCAACGAAGAGCCGGTAGGCACCGGTCCTTATCAGTTCGTCCGCTGGGACAGGGGTAACAGGATCGTGCTGAAGCGGAATGATAATTACTGGAAAGCCCCGGCTGCAGCCCAGTACGTTGAGTTCCAGACCGTGAGCTCGGCGGCCAGCAGGGTCGCCACTCTGTTGGGCGGCAAGGCCGACCTTATCGTCGATCCCCCCGTCACCGCCAAGAGCCAGATCGACGCCAATCCCAAGACCGTCTTCGCCTCGGTGACAGGAACCCGCGTTCTTTTCGTGGGAATGGATACCGTCCAGAACTCTCCGCTCAAGGACGTTCGGGTCAGACAGGCGCTCAACTATGCTGTGGACAAGAAGACGATAACCAGCAGACTGATCGGCCTGGCCAGCGAGGAGACCACAACCCTGCTTACCTCCAGCGACTTCGGCTTTACGCCGGATGTAAAACCCTATCCCTACGATCCTAAGAAAGCCCGCCAGCTTCTGGCGGAAGCCGGGTACCCGAACGGATTCAGCATCAAGATGGATTCGGCAAGCGGACGATATATCAACGACAGCGCTGTCGTGCAGGCTATCGCGGGCTACCTGGGCGAGGTTGGGGTGAAGGTGGAACTCAATATCCTCGAATTCGGAGCCTTCAACGGCGCTCTCTTCTCCCACAAGACATCACCCATGTACTTTGTCGGCTGGGGAAATCCCGTGTTCGACGCCTCCTACGTCTTTAATTTTATAACCAGGACAGGCAGCCTCTTGAGGACCATTGAGGATCCTGCCATAGACAAGCTGCTCAACGGAGCGAACGAGACGACGGACAAGGCCTTGCGAAAGAGCCTTTACGCCCAGGCAGGAAAGCTGATCAACGAAACCGCCCCGGTGATTTTCCTCTATAAGCAGCCCGTGCTCTACGGACTTTCGAGCCGTATGGACTGGAAGCCGCGATCCGACGAATTCCTCTACATTTACGATGCCAAACTGCGCTAAGAACGCTGGATTAAGCATAGGAATGTATCGAGGCTTTTTCCCCGACGACGGGGAGCGCTTTGCGGCAGGTCGGGCGGCTCTAGGAATAGAGCGGCCCGACCTGCTCCTCCGGGGAGGCAGCTATCTCAATGTTTTCACGGGGGAAGTGCTCGCAGGCGACATTTGGATAAAGGGCCGCCTCATCGCCAGGATCACCCAGGAGCCCTGCGCCTTTGAAGCGAGGGTGATCGATGTTTCCGGCAAGTTCCTCAGCCCCGGCTTTGTCGAAGGGCATATCCATGTGGAAAGTTCCTTGGCCGATCCTGTGCATTTTGCCGAAGCGGCGCTCCGCTGCGGGGTGACATCGATATTCACCGACTTTCACGAAGTCGGGGCGATAGCGGGCAAGCCGGGTCTGGAGGAGATGATCGAGGCGCTGCGCGGCACCGACCTGAAGGTTCTGTTCATGACCCCGATGGAGCTTCCCTTTCTCCCCGAGGTCCAGCACACCTTGAGCAGGCTTACCCAGGCCGAAGCCCTTAGCCTTCTGCAGGAAGCCGACACCGTGGGGCTCGCGGAAGTCAACGGCCAGGAGATCGTGAAATTCCTCACTGCGGGTAAACCCGACGATTTTTCTCTTCTCACCCAGGCCGTGAAAAACCGGCGGACGCCTGAAGGGCACCTTTTCCACATCCGCGGCGCCCAACTCGACGCCTGCCTCGCGGTGGGCTTGAGTTCGGATCACGAGCCGCGCAGGCAGGACGAGGTGGCGGAAAAAATCCGTAAAGGGATTTTTGTAATGCTCCGGAACGGCACGATAGCCCGGGAGGTGGAGAGTCTTGTGGAGGTTTTGCCCCGGGAAGGCCTGCCCACCGCCCGGGTGGGGCTTGTGACCGACGACATGCTGATCACCCACATGAAGCCTGAAAGCTACATGCTGCATAAGGTGCGGCTGGCGATCGCGGCGGGAATATCGGTGCCGGACGCGCTGCGCATGGTTTCCAGCAACGTGGCGGAACACTACCGCCTCGGGGAGCTCATCGGCGCCCTGCGCCCCGGCGCCTACGCCGACATCCTCGTCTTTGATTCCCCGGAATCCCTAAAGCTCGAAGGAACTTTCGCCTCTGGCAGGCCGATGGACGGTTACGGGAGCCCCAACAGAAGCCTCAGTTCCGGTCCCCAGCCCTGTCGCGAGCCCAGCCCCAGACCGGTAGAGCCAAGCCCTCTACCGGAGGCACAAGCTCCCCGGCATGCCTACTCCCCGCGGCTGACGCGAACCATCCTCCGTTCACCTATCACCCAGGCCGACCTCCGCTGGCTGCCTGAAGGCTACGATGGCGATACGGCTCTCATCAGGGCGATAGAACTGGAAGAGGCCACTCGGTTCACCCGCCTCGCCGAGCTGAAGGTTTCGGTCCGCGACTGCGATGTGGATCTTTCAGCTTCGGAAGAGAACCTTTTCTATCTCATCTGCGCCAACAGGCAGCATGAGGAACTCATAGGAAAGGGCTTTCTGCGCAACTACGGGCTGCGCGATGGCGCACTGGCCGTCAGCCAGGCCCATGACCACCACAACATAATCGCCCTGGGCCGCCGGAAGTCCGATCTTATCCTGGCGGTCAATCGCGTGATCGAGCTGCAGGGAGGCATCGTTTTAGTGGAAAAAGGCCAGGTTAGCGCCGAGCTTCCCCTGCCCGTGGCGGGGCTTATGTCCGACCTGCCTCTGGAGGAAACCGTAGCCCGGATCGAAGACCTGGAACAAAGGCTGCGTTCGGGCGGAGCCGCCTGGAAACAGCCGCTCTTCTTCCTTTTCTGGCTGGGAATGGAAGTCGCCCCCTTCTACCGCATCACCGACCGCGGGCTCTTCGACACGGAGAAGGGTATGTTCATGTCCTGTTTTTCCGAGGCGGCCGGCCGTGCTTAGGTTTTTCCTGCGCCGGGCGATGGAGAGCCTCATCACGATCATCGTTATCGTATCGGTGGTTTTTTTAGTGCTCAATCTCTCGGGAGACCCCATCCGGATGATGGCTTCGCCCACGGCCTCCGAAGAGGAAGTGGCCGAACTGCGCTCTGCCTTCGGTTTCGATAAACCCCTTGTCCTGCGGTACGGCGACTTTCTGGCGCAAATTTCCCGCCTTAGATTCGGCGATTCGATCAATACCAGGCAGCCCGCCCTGCGGATGGTCCTGCAAAGGCTGCCGGCGACCCTCCTTTTATCCTTTACCTCCCTGGCCTTAGCCACCATTTTCGGCATACCCCTGGGCATGCTGGCCGCAGTAAAGCGAGGGAAAGCCGCGGATACGGCCGCAGTCCTGGTGAGCATGGTGGGTCAATCCATGCCCGTCTTTTGGATAGCCCTCCTCCTTATCTTCGTCTTCGGCGTGATGATCCCCATCCTGCCGCCCTCGGGCTACGGTACCCTTGCCCATCTGGTCCTTCCCAGCATATCCATCGCCATCTTCCTTTTGGCG
>JAVEYV010000048.1:0-11154 GCA_034003305.1 Spirochaetia bacterium
TCTTCCGATCTGGGATTGATTTTTTGGACAAGGTCGCCGGGAAGGTAGCCCAGGCTCTCCCCCGCCTCAACGATCGGTCTGGTTAGAATGAGCTTCCGCTTTGTCTTGCTCAAAAGATCCTTAAGCGCCCAGGCCATGGCGAGATAGGTTTTTCCGGTTCCGGCAGGCCCGACGGCGAAAGAGAGATCGTACATGGCCATGCCTTTGAGGTAGAGCCCCTGCCCCTTGCTTCGCGGGTAGATCGTCTGACTGCTTCCGGGAATCTGCACGCAGGCATCGAAAAAATCCTCACAGGAAGCTTTATGTCCGCCGTCGCTGGGGTTTTGAGTTCCCAGAGGAGTCATCTCGGCATGAAGGGCAATAATGAGATCGGGAGTCGCCGGGAGTCCGCCTTCTATCGACTCGATCAGCGCCTCGATCAGCTGAGAAAAAAGCGTCCTGGTTCCCGCGTCGCCGCTCTCGATCATCAGCTCGTTCCCCCGGCTCAACACCCTGGAACCCAAGAGATCGGCAATAATGGAAAGATTGTAATCGTTCGGTCCGCATAATTCGGCCAGCAGCCCCGTATCTTCCAAGACTATACTTTCTGCGTCCAAATGCTCTCCTTGAACCGAAAGCCCCGCCTCGCGCAGGCTTTGGTGGAACTCCGGCGCTGAAACTCTGCTCCGAGCAGGAATTCCACCCGTAGTATACCCCCATTAGCGCGGCTTTGTATATTATCTTTACCGATCAGCGCTGGAAACTCCCATCATCGTAGACGACAGAGCTTTTAAGCTCGGGTATGTCCTTCCAGGTAACCAGGAAACTGAATGAAAATTCCAGTTGGTAATACGGCCTTCCCGCATCAGGGGAGAAAAGCACGGGACTCATGGCCAGGCTCGCCTCTACATTCCAGTCGTGGAGGTCCTGGGCAAGGCTTAAGGAAAGATTCTGAAGCTTAAACAGCGTGCGTTTGAGCGCTTGGTTGTTCCAGACCGAAAAGGCGTCCAGAATGTCCGTAAAGGGATCTCTGGCATAGTCCTGCGGATCGAAATCGGCGGATGCGGGAAACAGCCCCGGCCAATACCGCCAGGGCGATTTGTTCACCGAGCGTCCGCTGAACTTAAGGCTGCTTCCCTTTTTGCCGGCCAGGGATATGCTGAGATCGGCAATGATACTCGATTCGGTAAAGCGAATAAGATTTTGGGTGTAGGAAAGACTGGGCCGCAGATCGAGGGCGAACCCTTGTTTTAATTCGGCCTTTGCGTCGACCTTAACATCCGCATTCGGGGTGTCAGGTTTTTTATCCAGCAATCCGCTCAAGGCTATCTGGGGATTCAAATTGAGTGAAAACTCATAGGGCCTGAATCCCTCGCTGCCGTCCAGTTTCCATGCCCCGTCATCGAGGTAGTAGCCCTTTGCCCTCTTGGCGGTAAAAGAAGTCCGCGCCCAGCTGTATTCGAGGGAACTGATGCTCGAGAGCGGTTCGGCGTTCTGGAAGTCCCAGCTAAAACTGGACTTAAATTGGGGATAGGGGGCAGCCCCCAGCCTTAGCTGGGCGATCAAGGCTGAATACTCCAACGGCGATCCCGCTGCGCTCCGGGCTATGGAGCCTTGCAGACTCGCACTAAAAAACCTGCCGGACAGGGAATAGGTTCCGGTATACTTTTCCAGCAGCGGCGGGAGCAAGGCTTGAAAACTCAGATTATGGGTAAATTTATTTTTTGTGGTGTAGGATGCGGTTGCGGTGAGCGAATGGGTGGAGAATGTGCCGCTGTCCCAGCCGAGCCAGGTGGTCGCGTAAATCGGCGCCGCGCTGAGCCCCGAGCCGTCCAGCCCCGCGTAGGCATTGCGGAATATGGTCGCTCCCGCTTGGTAGAGCAGCGAGGATCCGGAAAGAGAAGTGCCCGCCGCGAAGGGTGTCAGGCTCAGCGCGGCTGTCCCGTCCAGCGCCGAGGCTCGGTAGGAATAATCCGAAAGCCTGTAGGGGTGCAGGGTCGTAGGCGATGTCCGCTCATCGTAGAGAATCGGCCTATACTGGTCCTGGGCGCTGAAGCCAATGCCTGTCTCCAGGGATAAAAGCCGTTCTGCCCAGTACAGCGAGTATTTCAGTCCTCCATTCCCCCTCCATCCTAAGAGCCTGTATGAGAGGCTGGCATCGACTTCATCCGGACTCAGCCAGGCTGATGAACGGTACTTGTCCTCAACGTTAACAGTACCCGAAGCTGTCCAGCCCAACCGCCCGCTTACATTCGCAAAATCCCGGCCGCTTTTTTCCACAGCCTGCTGCTTCTCTTGGGGAGCTGTAGGCTGAGCGGGCTGCGCTTCCCGGCTCGCCTTTCGATCGAAACTGCCCAACGTACCCGAAAGACTTAATGCGCCATCGAGGATTTTAAAACTGTCGGGGTAGAAAAACTCCCGGGAGGGCGATACTGACATGCGTCTTTTAGCGGCGGCATCCAGCCCTGCAGTGGACTGAAGCTTGGATCTCCAGTTCATCTGGGCTCCAAGTCTGCTCAGTTCGATGCTCTCGATCAGCGAGGCGCTTTTCGCCTGAGGCAGTCGCCAGGATAGGCTATTGGTTATGCTCTGGCTCATGGTGCTGTGTCGGGAAACCGGATTCTTATTCGTCTGGATAATGGACAGAACGCTGGAAGATTCTTTGCGCTGGGAGAAATCCTGCTCGAAATAGGGATCGGAATACAGGGGAAGATCGGTCTTTACCGAATATCTGAAAGGCCCCTTTGTCAGACTCGAAGAATAAGCAAACTGGGCTCCAAAACGAAAGGGAAGATCGGCTCCGAGAAAGCTGGAGCCGTTCCACACCGAATCGTAGCTATTCGAATAGTCGAAGGGAGAGTAGAAACCGTTCGATTGCTGAAAAAGAGAGCGGCTCAAGCCCAGGCTAAGGCTAAAATCCAGGCCCGAGCCAATGGTTGGAAACGATCCCTGAATCCCCAGGTAGAAGCCTAATGATGAGTAAATATCCGCCATCAGACTAAGAACACTCGAGCCCGCATTCCCGGCGGCTCCCTCGGATCCGCTCCCTGCCCCTTCCTCGCTTCGCACCCGGCGAATAAAAACACCGGAGCGTTCCAGGGAGCCTGTATTGTCCCTGCTGTTCATCAGCGATAAAAGCCCGCTCTCTTCCTTCTTCCTATTCTCTTCCCCCAGCAGATAGGTCGTAGTCTGAACAAAGGCCCCCTCTCTGCTCCGATACCCTATAACAGGGTGAAAGAACAACTCCTGACCCGGGTAGTAGAAAAAGGGAAGCCAGAGCACGGGCACCACGCCTAAATACAGGGTAGCGTTCGCTAAAGCCCAGTCCCCATTCTCGAAAACCCATACCTTCCGCGCCCGTATGTGATAATGAGGATTCGGCTCGTCGCAGGCGCTTATTACTGCCTCTTCGAAAAGACTGAGCTTGCTCCCCCTGCGGCCAAGACGCTTAAAATAGAGAGAAAGGGTTCTCTGCATCTCTCCGGTCGGGTCCAGATCGTAGGAGCCGTCCATGAATACTCCGGAATAGGATTCCAGATCCACGAGCAGCGAAGTGCCGAAGAACTCGTCGCTTCTTCCATCCTTCTGCCGCAGGTATTCAACGTTTCCCTTGGCTTCGACAATGCTGTTCTCTTGGTCGAAGATTATTTCGTCAGCCTTGATCGAGTGGGAGTAGCCGTCTTCGCTGCGCAGGGTCATGGTTATGGGGCCGGCAAGACGCATGTAGCGGTCTCCGCCTTCCTCCAGGCTGAAGTACTCCACTTGGGAAGCGCTTTCTATAACCAGGCTCGAAGGCGGAGGAGGCCCCTCGGGGCTCTCCAGGCTGAAAAAAGTATAGAGCGAACCTCGCAGCTCGGCGCTGTTTCCCTCGGCGGATAATCCGTATTCAAGAGCCATGGCCCGCAGTTCGTAGTAGTTGCTTATCGCGATATCCAGCGCCAAGGTCGATCGTTCTATCGCAGACATGGTGTCGAGAAATGCCTGACCCGGCGCTGCCGGGGCTTCCTGTACAGCCGGCTGTTCCTGGGCGCTAAGCGAGCAAGTACCCAGGATGAGTAGGATTACTGCCAGGATTCTGCGGGACATCGTAAAAAGGATACTACACCGGCGCCGAGTAAGGGCGCAACAACACGCGGCAGCCGCAACCGCCCCGAGCAAGCGCATGTGAGCCAGCGAACACGGATCCTCGGTGCCTGACAACAAGGCCTATGAATGACTGCGCAGGTAGTCCTTGAGGTAGCGGCCCGTATAGGAGGCTCTCACCTTCACCACATCCTCAGGTACGCCCTGGGCAACGATAGTGCCGCCCCTGGTACCGCCCTCGGGCCCCATGTCGATAATCCAGTCCGCCTGCTTGATCACGTCCAGGTTGTGCTCGATCATCACCACCGTATTGCCCGTATCCACAAGCCGCTGGATCACCTCCATGAGCTGCTTTACGTCGGCGAAATGGAGCCCCGTGGTAGGCTCGTCCATAAAGTAGAGGGTCCTGCCTGTTGCCCGGCGTGAAAGCTCGAAGGCCAGCTTGACCCGCTGAGCCTCGCCGCCTGAAAGGGTTAGGGCAGACTGCCCCACCTTTACATACCCCAAACCCACGGAAAGAAGGGTTTCCAGCTTATGGGCGATGTGGGGGATGTGACCGAAGAACGTTGCCGCCTCTTCGATAGTCATGTCCAGGACATCGGCGATGTTCTTGCCCTTGTAGCGGATATCCAGGGTATCGGCGTTGAAACGCTTGCCGTGGCATACATCGCAGGTTATATAGACATCGGGAAGAAAATTCATCTCTATCTTGATCGTGCCGTCGCCCTGGCAGTTTTCGCAGCGGCCGCCCTTTACGTTAAAGCTGAATCTGCCGGCCTTCCAGCCTCTGGCCTTGGATTCCGGTATGCTGGCGAACAGGTCCCGAATTCCGGTGAATAGCCCCACATAGGTGGCCGGATTGGAGCGTGGCGTTCTTCCGATCGGGCTTTGGTCGATATTGATGATCTTGTCGATATGCTCCAGCCCCTCTATGGAGTCGTAGTCACCCTCGTTCCGGGATGACCGCATGATGCGGTTGGAAATGGCCGGATACAGAAGATCGGTGAGCATCGTGCTCTTGCCCGAGCCTGAAACCCCCGTCACGCAGATAAAAAGCCCCAGGGGCAGACGCAGATCGACCCCTTTAAGATTATGCTCCCTGGCTCCCTTGAGCAGAATCGCCTTGCCGTTGCCCTGCCTGCGAACCGCGGGCACCTCGATCCTCAGCTTTCCCGCCAGGTACTGGCCGGTGAGGCTTTTGGAGGACTTCATCACCTCTTCCGGACTGCCCTGGGCTACGATCTTGCCCCCGTGCTCCCCTGCCCCGGGCCCGAGGTCGACGATGTAATCGGCGGTACGCAGGGTCTGCTCGTCGTGTTCCACCACGATAAGGGTGTTGCCCAGATCGCGCAGATAGGTGAGGGTTTCGATGAGCCGCTGGTTGTCCCGCTGGTGCAGCCCGATGGAGGGCTCATCGAGAATATAGAGCACGCCCACCAATGAACTGCCTATCTGGGTGGCCAAGCGGATACGCTGTGCCTCCCCACCTGAGAGGGTTGCGGCCTTGCGCTCCAGACTCAGATAATCCAGGCCCACGTTTTTCATGAAGCTCAGGCGAGCCTTTATTTCCTTTACAATCTGCTTGGAAATCTGTTTTTCCACATCCGTCAGGGCTAGGGAAGAGAAGAACTTGAGCGACTCTTCAACGGACAATTGGGAGATGTCGTGAATGCTCACCCCGCCCACGGTCACCGCCAAAGCCTCGGGTCTCAGCCGCCTGCCCTTGCAGGCTTCGCAATGGCGCTCGGTCATGAAGCTTTCCAGCCACTCTTTTACCCCAGGGCTGGTGGTTTCGTTGTAGCGGCGCTTAAGGTCGGTCAGGATGCCGGGAAAACGGCTCTGGTACTCGAAATGGCCTGTCTTTTCCCTGTTCTCGTAGACAATTTTTATCGGGTCTTGGCTTCCGTACAGAATAGCCTGCATTATCTCGGGTTTGAGGGCTTCGAAGGGAGTGTCCAGCTTGAATTTGTAATGACCCGCCAATGCTTCGAAGCGGGAACGGTTCCACGCCGAAGCCGGATTGTAGGGGATGCAGCCACCTTCGTCGAAGGAAAGGCTTTTGTCGGGAATAATCAGATCCGGATCGAACTCCTGGGTTATTCCCAGCCCCGTACAGGCAGGACAGGCTCCCTGGGGAGCGTTGAAGGAAAAGAGCCGCGGCTCCATCTCGGGCAGGGAAATGCCGCAATCGGGACAAGCCCCTTTCTGGCTGAAGAACTCCTCTGAGCTGCCCTTGTCGTTCTCACGAATCACGATCACCGAGCCCTCGGCGATATGAAGGGAAGTCTCCACCCCTTCCGCGATCCTCCGCCGGGAATCGGGTCCCAGCTTTATGCGGTCTACGACAATTTCTATGCTGTGCTTTTTCTGCTTTTCCAGCTGGAGAGGCTCTTCGAGGTTTCGCATCTCCCCGTCTATCCTTGCCCTGGCAAAGCCCTGTTTGCGGGCGTCTTCCATCCATTTTTTATGCTCGCCCTTCATTGCCCGCACTACCGGTGCGAGAATCTGCAGTTTCGAGCCCGAAGGCCAGGAGAGAATCGCCTCCAGAATCTGGTCGACGCTCTGTTCCTTGATCACCCTGCCGCAGGAAGGACAATGGGGTATCCCTATCCTGGCAAAGAGGAGGCGGAGATAGTCGTATATCTCGGTAACCGTGCCTACCGTCGACCGGGGATTCCTGTGCGTGGTTTTCTGCTCTATGGAAATAGCGGGGGAAAGCCCCTCTGTAATCCACATCCGGCTTGTCCATGCGGCCCAAAAACTGGCGGGCGTAGGCCGACAGGGATTCCACATAGCGCCGCTGTCCTTCGGCAAAAATCGTATCGAAGGCCAGGGAACTCTTGCCCGAACCCGAAAGCCCCGAAATGACAATAAGCTTGTCTCTCGGGAGTTCGAGATCGATGTTTTTAAGATTATGTTCCCTGGCACCCTTGATGATTAGTTTTTCCATACAAGTGCTAAGAATACGCAGTTAAAGATCGAGTGGCAAGAGGCGCCATACATTTGTATAGGTAAATTTTAAATCTGGCTTCTTGTGATGCGGCCCATACAGCCCCATTGCACCCTGCCGCAAGGGTGCTGGATCTTGTCTGAGTTCAGACGTTGAACTTGAAGAAAATCACATCCCCGTCCTGTACCACATATTCCTTGCCTTCCTGCCTCAGCTTGCCCGCCACTTTTACCGCGTGTTCAGAACCCAATGTGGCCAGGTCTTCAAAATGGTAGACCTCAGCCTTGATAAAACCCCGCTCGAAATCGGTGTGAATAACGCCGGCGGCCTGGGGCGCCTTGTCCCCTGCCCTGATCGTCCAGGCCCTGCACTCGTCCTCGCCGGCGGTGAAGAAAGTGCGCAGACCCAGAAGCCTGTATGCCGCGTTTATGAGGTTGGAAAGCCCAGACTCCTTCAAGCCCAGTTCGGCCAGGAATTCCTGCTTTTCCTCTTCGGTCTCCAGATCGCCCAGCTCGGCCTCGAACTTGCCGCAGATCACCACCGCCTCGGTGCCTTCCTCGGCAGCCCTGGCCTTCACGGCCTCGATATAGGCATTGCCCCGGGAAACCCCGGCCTCATCGGTATTGCAGACATAGATCTCCCGCTTCATGGTGATAAGGAAGGAGCGCTTTACCGCCTCGGCCTCATCCTTTTCCAGCTGGACCGATCGGGCAGGCTTGCCTTCCTGAAGCGCCGGCCTTATTTTGGCGTAGGCACCCAGTTCCTGCTCCGCTTCCTTCTTGCGCTGGGGGTCTTTTAACTCCTTGGCCAGCTTTTCCGCCCGCTTGTCCACCGTCTCCAGGTCGGCCAGGGCCAGTTCCAGGTGCAGCATTTCCAAATCGTCAACGGGGCTGATTTTATTCGATACATGGGGAACATCCGGATCGTCGAAACAGCGGAGTACGTGAACAAGCACAGCCGCGTCCCTGATATGGGAGAGGAACTGATTGGTGGCTCCCTCCTTTTTGGAGGCCGCGGATGCCAGACCGGCGATGTCGGTAAATTGGATTGTGGCCGGAACTCTCCGCTTGGGCTTGAACATCTCGGTGAGGGCATCTAGCCGCGCATCGGGCACGGCAATGATGCCCAGATTGGGATTCTTGGCCGAGGAATAGTTGGAAACCTCAGCCTTCACCCTGGTAAGGGCGGTGAAAATAGTGGTCTTGCCCACCGTGGGCAAGCCGACAATGCCGCAATTCAAAGCCATGGATATATCCTTTCGAGCTAAAGTATCGTGCAGATCGCGGCGTTTTCAAAAGCTTCCCGGCTTTTGAAAACGCCGCCCCCATTATCCCTAAAGCGGCGGCAAAGCGCAATGCGGTAAAGGCAGCGCCGCCCGGGCGGCGGCCCGCATGCCGGCGGACCAACCAGTACCAGCGCCGCCGCTGCCCGGCAGCCAGCCCGTCGGCAGTAGCTGCCCAGCTGCAGAAGGCTACCGCAGCCCCGGGCCGCCGCCCACTTTACCCCAGGCCGCCGCCGGAGTAGTATAAATATACATTTCCAATAAACCGATCACAGAACCCTGGAGGCAGCAATGGCAGCGATCACCCCAAAATACTCGATGAACACCGAAAACATGAAGAAATCCCAGATCCGGGAAATCCTCAAGCTCACCCAGCGGCCAGACATCATTTCCTTCGGCGGCGGCCTGCCCGCCCCCGAAACCTTTCCGGTAGAGGAATTGCGGGCAGCCTCCGAGCGCGTCTTCGACAAACACGCCGCCAAAGCACTCCAGTACGGCACCACCGAAGGCGACATGGCCTTGCGAGAAGCCCTTCTGCGCTATGAGGCAAGCCATGGGGTAATCGCCAAACCGGAAAACCTCCTGATCACCTCGGCTAGCCAGCAAGCCCTGGATATGCTCCCCAAACTCTTCCTCGATCCCGGCGACTGGGTTATCGCAGGCCGCCCCACCTATATTGGCGCCATCCAGTCTATCCAGTCCTACAGGGGCAAGATCCTGGGCATACCCTTCGGCCCCGAGAAGGACGGATTCGACATGGTCGAACTGGAGCGCCGTTACGCCGCGGCCAAAGCCCTGGGAGCCAAGATCAAATACATCTACGTAATCCCCGACTTCCAGAACCCCACGGGCATCTGCTGGAGCCTGGAAAAGCGCAAGGCCCTCCTGGAGTTCTCCTACAGGGAAAGCCTCATCCTCGTCGAGGATTCGCCCTACCGGGAAATCCGCTTCATAGGCGAGAGCGTGCCCTCCATCTACCAGCTGGATAGCGAAGGCGCTGCCCAGGGCAACGTAATCAACCTCAAAACCTTCTCGAAAATCCTCGCCCCCGGCACCCGCATAGGATGGATGCTGGCCAGACCAGATATCATCGACAAGTTCGTCACCGCCAAACAGTCCATGGACCTCTGCACCAGCCCCTTCACCCAGCTCTGGCTGGCCGAGTACATGGCCGCGGGCAAGCTGGAGGAAGTGGTAGGCAAAACCAGAGCCCTGTACCAGAAAAAACGCAGCTACATGCTCGAGCAGCTCGATCGCCATATGCCTGCCCGGGCCGACCTTTCCTGGACCAAGCCCGAGGGCGGCCTCTTCCTCTGGCTCACCCTGCCCTCCTCTCTCAACGCCGACGAACTCCTGTACAAGGCCATCGAAAAGAAGGTCGCCTATGTCTCCGGCTCCGCCTTCTACTTCGACGACCCTGAGCACAACTCCATGCGGATCAACTTCTCCTACTCCTCCCTGGAGCAGATCGAGGAAGGGGTCAAACGCCTGGCCTTGGTGATCAAGGAAGCCCTGGCATAGGGCTAGCGCCGCGGGGGCAAGGCCTGAAGGTCTATGCCCCGCTTGGGCAGCCGCGGGCTTGCGGCAGGCCGATCATCATCCGCGAGCGAGCGTGACCACAAACCCGCGGTCCACTCCAGCACCTGCCGCGGTCCGCTGCCCTTGCCGACTGTCGCGTTTTCTCAACATTTTTCTCCAATACAGTTGCTCACGCCGCCCTTTCATAGCTACTTTTATACACGAATGCAGTCCCAAAATAGCTTGAAGGCCGCATAAGCCAGATCGGGCGCTTGCATAAGGCCCAGATATAAGCCAAAGGGAACCAGGCTGAGGAGTAACCATGTCTATCATCGAAGTACAAGATGTAAAAAAGACCTACCCACTGGGTAAAGTAGAAGTCCACGCGGTAAAAGGCGTCAGTTTTTCCATCGAAAAAGGCGACTTTATCTCCATCGCAGGCCCATCAGGCTCGGGCAAGTCCACCATACTCAACATGATCGGACTCATCGACAAGCCCAGCGCGGGCGAAGTATTGATCGAGAACCGACCCACCTCGGGACTCTCGGACAAGGAACTCACCCGCCTGCGCCACGAAGTCCTGGGCTTCATATTCCAAAGCTTCAACCTCATCCCCGTGCTTAATGTATGGGAGAATATCGAATTCCCCCTTCTTCTGGGCAAAACCAAGGTATCGGCGGCCGAAAAAAAGGAATGGATCGACTGGCTCATCGACGAAGTAGGCTTGGGCGATTGGCGAACCCATAAACCCAACGAACTCTCTGGCGGCCAGCGCCAGCGCGTCGCCATCGCCAGAGCCCTGGTCACCAAGCCGGGTATCGTCCTTGCCGACGAACCCACCGCCAACCTGGACTCCAGCACCGGCGAACAAATCATCGAACTCATGAAAAAAATCAACCGCGAACTCACTACCACCTTCATCTTCTCCACCCACGACGCCAAGATCGTGGAAGTGGCCGACCATATCATCAGGCTCAAGGACGGTCTTATCGTGGAGAATAAACGACTGAACGGAGCGGGCAGCCCCGATCAGGTCCGGGAGTAGGCTATGTCCGCAATTCTACGCATAGCCTTCCGAAACCTCTTCGAACACCGTTCGAAGAGCCTCATCATCGGCATACTCCTCGCCTTGGGCTCGATGATCCTGGTAGTGGGCAACGGCTTTATCGACGCTTCCCGCCAGGGAATACGCAGCTCCTTTACCGAAAACTACACCGGCAATGTGTTCATCTCCGGCATATCCGCAGACGGCGACGTTTCACTTTTCGGTGTCAGTTCACCCGGCGGCCTGGCCACCACGCCTACCATCCCCCAGTTCGAAACCATCATGGCCCAGCTGAAG